>JASFGF010000360.1:0-3653 GCA_050123915.1 Desulfobacterales bacterium
GGATCGTTAGAAAGAACAAGCGCCCAGCGAAATCACATCTCTAAAAGAATCGCAGATGGTACAGCAAACCTATTGATTATTAAAAAACAGGTTCTTGTTCTTTCTTTACGAGCCCTTGCCACGAGTTCACGCGGTTAAAAAAAGGATTATCCATGGAGTGATTTTATAGAAAAACACCCCGAGGGCTCAAATATAACTGAAGCGATAGTTTTAAATCCCTAAGAATGCCGAACGGAACAAGTCGCTGTCAAGAAGTTCCCTTCCCGAACCTTCGGCAACAATCCTTCCCGTCTGCATAACATATCCACGGTCGGCAAGCCCAAGCGCCTCCCGGACATTCTGTTCAACCAAAAGAATGGTTATTCCCTCTTTTTTAAGGCGACCGACCGTATCCAGGACCTCATCCACCAGTATCGGCGCCAGCCCCAAAGAAGGTTCATCTAACATTAAAATTTCAGGATTCGACATCAAACCCCGACCAATGGCGACCATCTGCTGTTCCCCACCGGACAGGGTAGATGCCGCCTGATGTCTCCGCTCTTTTAGACGCGGAAAAAGGGTATAAACAAAATCAAGGTTGTGTTTTACCCGACGTTTATCCTCTAAAACATATGCACCCAACACAAGGTTTTCTTCCACAGACAGAGGACCGAATAACATTTTCTCTTCAGGGACATAGATAATACCGAGTTTTACGATATCCTCGGTCTGCAGCCGATGAATCTCATTCCCTTTGAAGAGAATCTTCCCTTCAAAGACCCGTTGGGTGGCCATGATCGCCCTGAGAAGGGTTGATTTCCCGGCACCGTTTGAACCCACCACACAAACGGTCTCCGCGCGATCCACATTCATTGACAGTCCATGGATCACCGGAAGCCCGGCGTAGCGAACCCTGATGTTCCGGATCTCCAGAATATGCTCAGTCGTGTTCGGTACAGTAGTCTTTGTGTTCATTGTTTTGATTTCGGTTTATCCGGATCAGGCCAGTTCTTTCCCGTGTTCCCGGACAAAGCGTTCTCCCAGATAGGCCTTGATGACACTGGGATCTTTGGCAACGCTTTTCGGATCTCCATCGGCGATCTTTTGTCCATAGTCCAGGACCATTACACGGTCGCTAACATTCATCACCAGTTCCATCACATGCTCGATAAGCATGACGGTAACGCCGAGGTCATCGTGAATATGGCGAATATTTATCATGATCTCTTCGATTTCATTCGGGTTGAGACCCGCCGCCACTTCGTCCAGGAGCAGTAATTTCGGATCGGATCCAAGGGCCGTGGCCATGGTAACCCGCTTTTGAGCAGCCACCGGAAGTTCACTGACCAGTGCATTGCTGAGATCGCCTATATTCAGTTTTCTCAATATGTCGCGCGCCCTGTCCTTGGCCTTAGTGGTCGATCGTGTGCGCATGAAGCACCCCACCATCACATTCTCTTCTACATTCAAGTCCCCGGAAGCCACATAGATCTGAAATGTTCTTGCCAGTCCCCGTCTAGCGATTTCGTGGGCTTTAAGAGAAGTAATGTCTTTTCCATCGAAAACAATGCTACCGGAAGTGATCGGATGAAGCCCCGAAATACAGTTGAAAAGCGTGGTCTTGCCTGCTCCATTGGGTCCGATAAGTCCGACAAGTTCTCCTTTTTGAATAGAAAAAGAGATATCCTGGTTGGCACTCAGGCCTCCAAAATTTTTCGTCAGATGCTGAACTTCCAAGAGAGCCATTATTGTCGCTTTCTCCGTCGACGCTTTTCCACAATTCCCCAAATGCCCCGTGGTTCCAGTGCAGAAATCAGCATGATAATCATCGCATAAATAACCAAATCGATCCCCGCCAGACCGGCCGCAGCGCCCAGCCATTCCTTGAGATAGCTCTTGAGCGGAATCAGAACAGCCGCTCCGATAATCGGTCCCCATAAAGAACCGGCACCGCCGAGCATGGCCATGAGCGCGATGAGAATTGAAATGTCCAGGCTCATGGTATCTTCAGGTTCGATGTTCTTGATGTAGCACGCATGAAAGGATCCCACCATGCTCACGAAAGCCGTTGCAATGGCATATGTCTTTATCTTCGCCCAGTGAACATTGATTCCCAAAGAACGTGCCACGTCTTCGTTATCCTTGATCGATCTAAGTTGAAATCCCAGGCGCGATTTTCTGAATCCGTTGACATATAAAATGCCGATAAAGAAAAAACCTAAGATCACATAATAATAATAAATATCTTCTTTGAATATCAGCCGCCAAAAATCGGGAGGATGATATTTAATGGGGCTGATCTCCAGTCCCCGGGCCGCTCCGACAAATTCCCAGACCCCGAAAAGATCCATGAGTACCAGTGACGTGGCAATGGTGGCGATGGCGAAATAATGTCCTTTTAATCGAAACAAGGGATAGCCGATAATAAAAGACCAGACCACGGCAAAGCAAATACCCAGCGGCATGGAGAACCAAAAGGGGATGTCCCATCGAATCAGCAGTACAGCCGTGGTATAGGCCCCGATACCTACGTACTGTGCCTTTCCCAGATCCACCTGTCCCCCGTATCCACCGATGGTGTTCCATCCCATGCCGTAAAGGGAAAACATTAAAAACTGAATCATGGTGGCCATGGCAAAGGCCGAACTGGAAAATAGAGGAAACACCAGCAAGAATATCGCAATGATTCCGGCAATGGAGATATCCAAACGCGGAAAATCGGAAAAATCAAACGCACTTCTTAGTGCTTCCATCCAAACAATCCTCTCGGGCGAAACACCATAATGATAAAATAGGCCAGATATACACCGGTATATTTAAATGAAGTCATGGGAACATCCATCATCCAGTCCCAGTTCAATGTGTATGTCAGAAAATCCCAAACCCCGGGGAATTCCATGATCATACCAACCACCAGGCCGGCGAAAAAAGCCCCCGGTACGCTGCCGAACCCTCCGAGTGCAACGATAGCAAAAGCGATCATGGTAAACAAAAGACCCACAAACGGATTGACGGACCAGAAATTGACCAAGAGCGCGCCGGCTATCGTAACCGATGCGCCCCCGATGCCCCAGGCAAGCGCATTCATTCGATCGGTTGGAATACCCATGTATCGAGCGCCCTGTGCATTCAATGCTGTGGCAGTCAGCGCTTTTCCTGTTTTTGTTCGGTTCATCAAGAGCCATATGGCCAAAAATGCGACAACAGACAGGATTGCCGCTGCCAGTTTGGTGGCCGGGATAATAACACCCATCCCCAAGCTAAAGCTTTTTCCCACAAGAAGGCCGTGATGCAGGGCCCGGTCTTCTGATCCGAAGATCAAAAGGGCCAGGTTTCTCAAGAAGAGCATAAGGCCGAATGTTCCGAGCAACTGAGCCACCATTGGACCTCTCATGAGAAACTTGATAAAACCATAGTAACAGATCACCCCCAGGAAAAATCCGACCATCGCGGAGACCGGCAAAGTCAACAGCGGATCCATCCCCGTCGCCTGTGCGGTCAACAGACCGGTATACATACCGACCATCAGAAACTCACCGTGGGCAAAATTGACGATATCCATCACCCCGAAGATGATGGTCAGGCCCAGCGCCACCAGCGCCAGGATCATGCCGATGAGAATGCCCGCTACAAGAGATCCGATTAAAATGTCCATAGTTTGTTCTTTAAAATGT
>JASFGF010000361.1:0-3652 GCA_050123915.1 Desulfobacterales bacterium
TTGACAATATGTCAGATATGACATATTGTTGTAGTATGAGTTCAAAGGATAAACCGCTTGTATGGATGCATGGTGAGATTACGACGCCCCCCTTTACCGAAAACGCTCGAATAGAAGCGGGATATTTGTTGCGGCAAATTCAAAAAGGCATAAAGTTATCACTTCCGCAGTCACGCCCAATGCCATCCATAGGGACACAGTGTTATGAATTGAGAATAAACGATAAGAATCTGACGTGGCGAATAATCTACCGAATATTCGCCGATGCGATATTAATCCTGGAGATTTTTGAAAAAAAGACAAACAAAACCCCAAAATCGATTATTGATGTCTGCAAACAGAGAATCAAACGTTATGAAACAGATGTCAAAAAAGGTAAAAAAGAAAAATGAATAAAAAGAAAAAGGAAATTTTAGAATCCAAAGGTTATAAAATCGGATCTGCAGATGAATTTTTGGGTTTGAGCAAGGAAGAATCGCAATACATTGAACTTAAGCTGTCACTCAGCCAAGCTCTGGCAGAACGCCGAAAAAAAAGCAAATTGACACAAGCACAATTAGCAAAGATGTTGAAATCCAGCCAGTCAAGAGTTGCCAAAATGGAAAGGGGAGATCCAACCGTGTCAGTGGACCTTCTTGTCAAATCGCTTCTGGCCATGGGAGCAAACAAAGAAAGTATTGCAAAAGCCATTGCCTGATTCGATAAATTTGAATTGCTATACGACGATTCGACTGGAATCGTATAAACAACCCAATCACATGAAAATAGAGTGTAGCCCGTCAATCAGAACCCATCACATTTGAATGAAGAAAATAAAAAGGCACAGGATTTTTCCTGTGCCTTGCTAAATTGTGCCCAAATTGTGCCCGCCAAACTCTAAGTTTTAGAAAAATTTCCAAACAGAACCAAAAACTCAAAAAAATTTTACAATCAAATCAACCCGTT
Organism: Desulfobacterales bacterium; assembly: GCA_050123915.1. Taxonomy (GTDB): domain Bacteria; phylum Desulfobacterota; class Desulfobacteria; order Desulfobacterales; family UBA11574; genus UBA11574. The sequence goes on from JASFGF010000361.1 coordinate 946, forward strand.
AAAATTACACCAATTAATAATTTTGCGAAAATTAGCTTAGGAATCCATTGCTCTATCCACTGAGCTACGGGGGCAATTTAATTGTTTAAAATAATTAAAAATAAAGACAAGTAGAGCAATGAATAATTAATCCATTGCTCCGCTAAAGTTTTGATAAAGATTTTTCACAAAAAAAGATTTTTGTAAATATTTATTTGTAAAAATTGCAATTGGATCTTTCATTTTAAAACTATAGTTCAAACCAAATCTGAATTAACTCAGGTTGATAACGTAATATGTATCACCAAAAAATCATGTCCTTGATACGTGTTCGTTATTGCAGCTATCTGTATCAAAACCTTGAGAACTGAATTGAGGGTATCACAGGTTTCACATCAACACCCCGAGCCACAATATATTGTGCAGCTGTTTAAATAAGAAAAGCGTGGAATTTTATCAACAATCCTCGTTTTCTAATTCATAGGTTTAATTGAGCAATAATAGCCGTTAAGTGCAGTTTTTGCGAAGTTCCTTCGGGCTCAGCTTCGGTCCTAGAATATTGTGTATCTGATCGTCTATTTTTGGCCTTTTGGTGTTTTCACCTGGAGACATTGCTGTAATACCCATAGTACCGAACTATCTGCTCACCTTTGTTAGGAACATAAGAGCACATAGCTGCTAACCACTTCATCGCGTCAAATACTCTGGTTTCTTTTCCGCCTTTTGACTTGTATTCCACCTGACCGGCTTCTCACAGGTAGGTCAGCCGCTTTTGGGAAAAAGATGCGCGGATGATATAGCGAGCCAGGTTATAGAGCCCAAGCATAGACGCTTAGGGCATCTGACCCACAAAAATCGGATAAACGTTCAAGAAAACCTTTCCGATCCTATCCGTTACGAAATATCTGTATTCCATCAATGCTCCAACCCATCACATGATGTAAAGCTCCAGGGGCATCAAGTCTTGCTGTCTTGGCGTGCAAAAATCCTATCCCACATTTAATTATAGTATCAGGTTGTTTTGGAACCAACATCCCCTTTTACGCAAATTCCACGAGAGCCGCGAAGACGGAGAAGCCAGCGCCGAACGCGAGCAGCATCCCTTTTTGTCCGGGTTGTGGCCGGCCGCTGTCCAGGATCTCCCGCAAAACAAACAGAACAGAGGGTGACGACATGTTGCCGTAGTTTTTGAAGACGTTGTAGGAAAAACGCAGGGCCTCGTCGGCAAGTTCCAGTTCCTTGGCGACTTGGGCCAGCACGACCGTGCCGCCTGGATGGATCGCCCACCAGGCAATGTCATTCCGGGAGAGGCCGTGCCGAGCGAGAAGCCGGTACGCCACCTCTGTCGCGGTGTGTGCGCCGATGACCGGCACCCGCTTGCTCAGCTGGTTGCGCAGGAGGCCTCCTTCCGTCCGGTAACGCAGAGTCTCACGGTACTGGGGAAACAGGCCCGTCGCAAAGTCCACCATGCGCGCCAGACCGCCCGGGCGCTTGTCTGGCGCCAAGTCGAACACGGCGGCGGCGGCGCCGTCGCCAAAAATAGAGTTGCTCACGATCAGCTCCGGCTCATGGCTGGGGAAAATTGTGGCTGTGCAGATCTCCACGGCCAGGCTGAGAACCGGGCCTTCCCCGCTACGGGTCAGAATGCCGACAGCGGCTTCGAGATTCGCGATTGCCGCACCGCATCCCATCCCCATCAAGTCCTGAAAGCGAATCGACGGGCTGAGTCCCAAGTCTGCCGCGACATACGAGGAGAGTCCCGGGCAGAGGTAGCCGGTGCAGGTGTTGACGATCATACCGGTTATCTCAGCGGTTTCCACATCAGCCTCCGCTAACGCGCGATGGGCAGCGGCAACGGCTGTCGTACGACCGAACTTCAGAAAGCGCGCCAGCAGCCGGTCGGGATCGGTTTCGAGGGCATCCGTCTTGGCATCCATCCCCAGATATCGGCCTTTGATTTTGCCGTCCAGGAGAATACGGCGATAGAGATTCTGTTCGGCCGGTTCCATGGAGAAATGCTCGGTGAAGAATTCGTAGGCCTCCTCCTGCGTTGCATAGAGTGGGGGGGTGGCGGTTCCCAGACCTTTGAGAATGGTCTTCACAAATCGTCTCCTGGTTTGAATCGGACGATGGCGGCGATCCGAAACCACCGGGCGGACTCCACGGAAACTGTGACGTTGCCAAGTTGTCGCAACAAGGCACTCAATTCACTGATCTGGAAGCCGCGCCGGATTGAGAGCAGGGCGTCATGCCGGACCCCTGGCGGCGTAGCCACCACCAGCAGTCTTGCCGCCAGATACGCCAGTCGCGAGCGCCGAAGATCGTTTACCAGCAAGCTGTTGAGCACGAAACCGCGGAGTCTCTGCAGCAGTGTGAGGATCTGTGCATCGCTGAAATGATGGAAGCACATGGAGGCCAAGGCACAATCATACGGTTCGGCGGGTTGATGGGTGAAGACGTCCTCCTGAAGCAGTTGGATCGCCGGGTTGCCTGCTCGGGCAAGCTGCTCGTGCGCAATGTCAAGCGTGTGGCCCGCAATTTCCAGGCAGGTGACGTGCAGAGGGATATCGTGAGCCTTCGCCCACCGGCTCACAGCCAGTGGGATGTCACAGCTTCCCGAGCCGATGTCGAGGACGCGTAGAGGACTGCCTGCATGGCGCCTCGCACTTTCAGTGGCCAGGAAGCGCCGGACAATCCGGATGCCACCGAAGCGACGATTGACCATCTC
>JASFGF010000362.1:0-3645 GCA_050123915.1 Desulfobacterales bacterium
ACCTTGTGCGATATTTGAAAACGGATGATTGGCGGATATTCAATTCCAGGCAGCAAAAAGACATCAGGCGGATTTTAAAAAGACATCCTATTGATGTGGTGTTGCTGAGCCTGAACGATCTTAAAAAAGAGGGAATGGCGTTGATCAAAATGATCAAAAAAAAGCATCCTGCTGTTCAAGTGGTTACCATCACCAGTGGGGATCAGATTTCTTTGTCAATAGAAGGTATGAAACTGGGGGTGTTTGACGATTTTCTCATGCCCCTGGATCTGGATTCTCTTGTTTCCAGAATCCGAGACGCCTATCATGCAAAGAAAGAGGCTGAAATCGTCAAACCTTCGCTGTTTCAGCGTTGTCAGAATTTAATGGTGGCAGCCAGTTTTGCGGAGGCCGGTGAAGCCGATATGGCCAAAGAACTATTGACAAAAGGACATAAATCCAAAGAAAATATAAAGAATTCCCTACGTAATGAAAAGAATGAAAGGAGAAAAAAATGAAAGAAATGAAAGTATTGCTGGTAGACGATGAAGAAGAATTCGTAAAAGCGCTTTCCGAGAGAATAAAAATGCGGGATGTGGAATCGGATGTTGCGCTGAGCGGGGAGCAGGCGCTTGAGACCATGAACGAGGATCTTCCGGATGTCATGGTTTTAGACCTGAAAATGCCCGGAATGGATGGGATGGAAGTTTTAAGGCGTGCCAAAAAAGCGTATCCCGGTGTTCAGATCATTATGCTTACCGGACATGGGTCTGAAAAAGATGAACAAGAGGCTAGACGGCTGGGTGTTTTCGAGTATCTTCAGAAACCCGTTCCCATCGAAAAACTTATGAAAACCATCACCGAGGCCTACAAAACCAAATTTGAGGACACCATGAGTGCCGCTGCATTTGCTGAAGCCGGTGAATACGATACCGCAAAGGAAATTCTTGATAGAGACAAGAAAAAATAACCCGGAAGGAGCAATTTATTGCGTTGAGCTTAGGGAGGAGAATGAATGGAACATCATCATACAGAAGCGGATAAATCAAAAAAACCAGGGCTGCTTTCAAATAAAATGTTCTGGCTTATTGCTGGAGCAGCCTGTTTTGTGATTATCGGGTTTATTATTCCAACACCTCAGAGTCTGATTGAACTAGTTGAAAAACAGAAAATTGCGGAAAGGCTCATCGAATGGCACGTTGCTCATGATGTTGCCCATGCAGCATGGAAGGCGAAGCTTGTTCTCGCCATGATTCCAATGGCCATCATATATTTTGCCACCGAGGCGCTTCCCATCGGCCTGGTGGGCATCTTGATGCCGATGTTCGCCTATTTTTTTAAACTATTGCCCATGAAAATGATCGGACAGACGTTTGCCGGAGATGCACCGCTGTTTCTTTTGGGTGTTTTGGCCATGGGAGTAACGGTGATCGGCGTGGGACTGCATAAACGGCTTGCCACGTGGATACTCGGATGGACCAGGGGTTTTGTGGTGCCCATTGTCGTCTTGTGTGTTTCCATGTCCGTTCTGGGGTCCTTTATATCCGCCCATGCCATGGCGGCTTTTATGGCGCCGGTGATGGCGGCCGTTTACATGGGAGCGGTTTCGGCCAACAACAATCAAGGCGTCATCGAGCATGATCCACAACTGGCCAAGCTGTTGCTGTTTGCCCTCTGTTTTGCATTGAATGTCGGCGGTGTGGGATCACCCGCAGCCGGCGGTCGAAACGTTATCATGATGGGATTCTGGTCCGATTACAATGTGCCTATGAGTTTCGGCCGGTGGATGATGTACGGTCTTCCGTTGACCCCGGTGCTGGGCTTGGCAGTGGCTGGATATATGTTATTTGTGTTTAGAAAGGTCAAAACAAAAGACCTCACCCCCGGTCTTCTGGCCATCAAGGAAGAGACGAAGAAGATGGGCCCCATGAGTTATGCCGAAAAAGTGGCGTTCGGTATGATGCTTTTGATACTGTTTCTCTGGATCGTCGGCGGGCACGATCTCGGCCTTGGAGGGCCGGCCTTGCTCGCCCTGGTCATACCGGTTGTGTTTAAAATTGCAGATTGGAGAAAGATTTTAGGCGGCATATCCTGGGACGCCTGGTTTATGTATTGTGGCGCCCTTACCCTTGGTGCTTTGTTAAAAGAGACGGGTGCCGCTCTCTGGCTGGCACAGATTTTTCTGGGTGGCTTAAACACGATAGGTTTCGGAAAAGATCTAGGGCTATGGATCGGAATGAGTTCATTTTCGGGCTTGATGACGAACTTTATGTCCGATGCGGGGACCACGGCTCTTTTAGGACCCATCGCCGTCCCCATGGGTATTATGAGCGGCGTTCAGGGTGAACCCTGGGCCATCGGACTTGCCACGGCCTTTGCCACGTCTTATGCGCATTTTTTGATCGTAGGAACCCCGAACAATGCCATTGTTTACGGTCTTGGCGTTTATCCGGATACCGGCCAACGAATGATCAGTCCCATCGACTTTGTCAAATACGGGTTTGTTCTCTGGGTCATTTGCCTTGTAATCACATGGGTATTGGGTTTTATGGTACTTTATAATGTGGTAGGATTTCCGGAAGGGATCGCCGAAACGGCAAAAGCGGTCCTTATGACCAATGCGCATTAATGATTAAGATCAGGGGGTAGCTATGAAAATAAGAATACTCTTAGTGGATGATGAAAAAGAATTTGTAGAAACACTGGCCGAGCGCCTCAGAACCAGAAACTTTCATGTTACAGAAGCCTATAGCGGCGATGAGGCTCTGAACATATTGAAAGAATACAATTTCGATGTGACTATTTTGGACGTTCAGATGCCGGGGATGGATGGCATCGAGGCATTAAGGGCGATAAAAAAACTGAAACCGTTGACGGAAGTTTTGATGCTGACGGGTCACGGAACCATTGAAACCGCCATAGAAGGCATGAAAATCGGCGCTTTTGATTTCCTGTTAAAGCCATGTAAAATAGATATCTTGTTGGATAAGATCAACGCAGCGTACGAAAGAAAATCAGAACATGAGGAACGGATTCGAAAAGCCATGGTGGACAAACTGTCAACATCGCCCATGAGCGTTTTTGAAAAATGATCCGGCAGAGCTTGAAATGATATTTTGTGCCTGAACGAAAAGTCATGTTCAGACAAAATCAGAATATCGAAATTCGAAACAAATTCGAATGTCGAATGCCAAAATGACCGAAATGAATATATTGAATAGCCGACTTGTTGGACGTAGCTGTGGTAAAGACCGATGTTTTTATGATTGTTTCGTATTTCGTGCTTCGAATTTCGAATTTTTGACCGAAAAGCAAGGTTTTCGGTCAAGCATTATATATGGAGGGAAAAAACATGATGAAGCCATTGGTTTTACTGGTTGATGACGAGGCCCCCTTCGTGGAAACCATTACAAAACGCCTTTCAAAAAGGGATCTCAAAATCATTACCGCCTTTAGTGGCGGAGAAGCCCTTGACATACTGAATAAAAACCGAAATACAGATGTTGTGATCCTTGATGTCAAGATGCCGGGATTGAACGGTATCGAAACACTGGAAAAGATCAGAAACCAGTTCCCTTTGATAGAGGTTATCATGCTCACCGGTCACGCCACGGTGGAGTCTGCCATAGAGGGGATGAAGCTGGGTGCTTTTGATTACTTGATGAA
>JASFGF010000363.1:0-3643 GCA_050123915.1 Desulfobacterales bacterium
TCATGTCCAAAGAGTTCGCTTTCCAGCAGGGCCGGTGAATAGGCCGAACAATTGGCAACCACAAAGGCACCTTCTTTTCGATGACTCTGTCGGTGGATAGCCTGAGCGACCAACTCTTTTCCGGTACCGTTCTCACCGGTGATTAACACGGTCGCATCGGAAGCAGAAACCAGGTCAATCAGTTTATAGACCTTTTGCATCTCGTCACTCTGGCCAATGATTTTGCCATGGGAGGAGCGTTCGTTAACTCTTTGCCGGAGATAGTTGATTTCGGTCTCATGGATCACCAGATAACGAATATGGCCGGCGATTTGATTGAACAGCGTCAGAAAAAAGTGGATATCTTCATGGGAAAATTCATGAGAGGTCGGAGATCCCAAAACAAAGTATCCAATACATTGCTGAGGCGTGGAGATGGGGAAACCAAACCAACTGGAAAAATCTTTTGAAATAGTTTTTAAAAAATTGGGGATGTCATTGTTATACGTTGGGTCAACAACATGAAGTTCCCTGGAACTATGCAGATATTGGATAAAATTCGAACCCAATCCGGATCGTTCAATTTCCTTTTGCGCCCCCAGAAGTGGCTCCAATACGGTGGGATTGCATCCTTCCAAACTCAGAAAATTCTGGCCACCGGCATCCAATAGAAAAATCAGAGGCACAGAGTTGGGAAAGATTTCCTGAGCAACTTCATGGGCATAATCGACGATCTCTGATAATGCGTTTTTCGCGTTCACTTGCCGCGAAATTTTAAACAGCCGCTCCAGTTGATGTTGGGCTCTTTGGAGCTCCCTTGAACGAAAGGCCAAGTCATCCGCCATTTTGCGTTTTTCGGTGACATCGCGTTCCAACCGAATTATCGAACTAAGCTCGCCCTGATTATCGAAGATTGGGTAGGTGGCAATTTGAAGCACCTTATGCTTTCCGTTTGAATTGGGATAAGTTTTATCGGAGATGAAGGGCTGCTTTGAGAGAATTGTCTTTTGCACAGCACATTTGCCGCCGACATCATCACATGGCGTGGGACTGCCGCACATAACCATATGGCATTTTTTGCCAATAACATCAACAGGTTTTATTCCTATTCGGGAATAAAATGATTCGTTGGCTTGGATAATACAAAACGTATCGGGATCAATGAGTGTAAGATTGTCTGTGATACTGTTGATGATTTTTTCGTTGAATTCTTTGGATGTTCTGAGCTGTTCTTCGAAATAATTACGTTCAGTGATGTCCCGTGCGTGCTCAATTGCCTGTATGGTATTACCCTTTTCATCTTTAATTGGATAAGAGTGTACTTCGAAAATGCGCTCATTTCCACCGGGCGCTGAAATTCGCTTTTGGAGCATCCGCGGCTCACCGTTCTGAAAGACATCTTCCACATGGCAGTCTTTGCACATCGTTGTACGATCATAAAAAAGTTCGTAGCAATATCTATTAATAACTTTTTCTAAGGGAAGTCTAAAACGGGTCAGCAGGGCCTGATTTGCCCTGAGAATTCTAAATTCACGGTCATAAATGGCCATGGGGTCGGTAACGCTGTCGAAAACCCTTGCAAGGAATTGCTCTTCGTAAGAAATCATAGACACCTGATCTTAGGTATAAACTTCAAAAACTTGCTCACTATACCCGTCGGCCTGCGGTTTTAACGGAGAATGCGCTCGCTATATTAAATTAGGACTCCATCAGGGATATTCGCCAAGGTCGCAATTATAGCTTAACAGATATGTACTGAAATTGTATATTATACAGTCTATATCTTAAACATATGGCATAGAAGGCAACTATTCGTCAATAAAGATTTTTTTAACAAAAGTGCACGCTGCATCAAATGAGATCTCATTGGTGGGTCGTAAACAATACATTTTTTATCGCAATTTCTGCTGATGCAGTTTTTATTATGGATAATATTCGCTTCCCAGTAGCGGGTCAGTTCAAGGCATAATGCGATTAACGTCAATTCAGCGCAACCCATATTACCAAATCATTTCATTCCAAATAGCCCCATCCCGCCCCTCGGTTTTGAATGGAGGTAATATGCCATTTAAGTTAAGTTTTGGGTTCTCATCAAGGGGCGGATGGGGCGCAAAAGTATTCTGTTTTATCGTCTGAAGTTCCATGGCGAAAAAAGTGGAAGCTCTGTAGTCCATTGCAAATAAAATTAAAGCATTTTGGAAATAAGAATACGTTATTTTACTCTTCGTCTCGCTTTTATTGGATCTACCTTATTTCTTGTTCTTAACTATAAAATTTATTTCATGCTGACCGGCGTTTAGAATTGTCTGTTCAATAAAGCAAAACGTTGTTAGGGGAGTAAAAGGTCTTTTACTAACGACGTCAGTCTCTGTTCCGCAGCAAGGCTAGAAATCATAATCATAACTCTCGTCGAGGGGCGGTTTAATATCCTTCATCAAAACGGCTAGATCAACCGGCATATTTTGTCTGTCCTTGGCCATGTTCGGGATTACTGCGGCACGATGAAATCCAACCTTGGTAAACGTATTGATTACAGCCGTGTTGGTATCTGGAATCTCCAATACGAGTTTTTCAATTCCAAGCTTGTATGCAATACGCGCGAGCTCATCAACCATAAGCTCCCCAAGACCACGATTCCGGTAGTCATTGTGGACAAAAATCCTCACGGTACCCAAATGCCACTTCCATCCTGACCGACGGCGATTGATGGTGGCATCGGCAACAATAATGTCGTCTTTTATGGCCAAAATGGGCAAGGTCCTGCTGTAATCAAGATTTTTTGCCCACGATTCAATAAGGAGCCTGCTTTTTACATCATCACGCAGATACCGGGCCTCTTCTTCGGAAACCGCTTTGAAAAACTCATACAGCGCTTCCTGGTCTTCAAGTACCATCGGACGGAGAAGAATTTTTGTCCCATCTTTAAGAACTGCTTCTTTCTGATACGTGTTAAGGTCTATTTTGGGATAAATGTTATGATCCATCATTAAGATCACCCCCTTTCATCCCTTTATGATCAATTAATCCACCTCCCTCCCCTAACTTCAATTCTAATTTTTTTGAATTTGTTTTGATTTGAAACTGTTCGGGTATGACCCGTTTTAAAGTCTATTATGTCAAAACTTCATTATTAAATTAAAGTCTTACGCTTTTTGATATGCTGCCTCCATTTCCCGGCGATCGGCCATATCCATCAAAACTCTGTCCCGAGCTCTGTCGATACCGAGGTCTTTACGTTTTTTGTCAATATGAGCAATCATCTTCCGGGCATGTTTGATGGGATCAGGTTCGATGTCCCACATCCCTCCATAAATCTTTTCCAGATCCTTGCAAATATAGTCGTGGAAGACCGGAGCGCCGGAGGTGGGCAAGGTAACGCCAAAGACCGTATACACACCGGACGTAACAAAATAATGACCAATACTGATGGCCTTTTCACTCATCCACTCGGGTGCGCTGCCGGCGGCCGGTAGATCAGAGATGTCGTTTCCGAGTCCGCCAGCCTTGACAACTTCGGTTGCCGCCAGCAAAATCCGGCTGTTGTCGACACAAGAACCCAGATGAAGCACCGGAGGAATACCCACGGTCTCACACACTTCAGCCAGCCCCGGTCCGCAGAAAACCTGTGCGGTTTCAGGTGTCAGCAACCCTTCCATAGCACATG
>JASFGF010000364.1:0-3617 GCA_050123915.1 Desulfobacterales bacterium
CCAAATCCCCTTTAAAAAAGGTAAAAGGATTGAGGGTGAAGTAATGGCTAAGAAACCTAAAGATTATAAAGAAGATTTTCTGCATCAAGGATTTGATGCCACCGAGACGGACTACAACCAGCGGGGGTATCATCTGGAAGTTGTGCTGAATGTGAATCAGGTTCGAAAGTTTGCCCAAACAGCCTATGACCTCGGTTTCTATATCGTATTTGTTGCGGGGCTTCATGTTCGGCCGGTCGAAGGGCAGGATAAGGCTAAGTCCGGCCTGGAAGTGGTGTATCAATTTGCACGGTATGACCAACTGTATCGAATTAAGGGACGCGTTTCCGTACCCAATACCCTTGAGATTCCCAGCATATCCGATGTCTATCAGGGCGCTGACTGGCATGAAAGAGAAACCCGGGATCTTTATGGTGTTGTTTTTGACGGTCATCCCAACATGAAACCTCTTCTGCTTTCTGAAGAAGATCCGGACTTTCATCCGCTGTTAAAAGAAGAGGCAGAGTTAAAATCTCTTGATGAGGTTTCATGGTCGTCAGAAGTGCCGGAAGTTAAAAAAGGAGAAGCCGAGGCCGAAACCGGCCAATAGTTAGACTTTATAACCGACGATAAAAAGATAAATTCATCATGCTCGAATCTGAATATCAGGAACATAACCGCTTTTTTTTAAATATGGGGCCCCAGCATCCCAGCACCCACGGTGTGCTTCTCATTGTGCTGGAGATGGAAGGTGAATACGTCCTTGACCCTCAACCGGTACTCGGGTTTATCCATCGTATGCATGAAAAGATGGGAGAATCCAGACCGTGTCAGGGCTTTATGCCCAATACCGCCAGAATGGATTATGTTTGTGCGCTTCCGTACAATCACGGATACGTGTCTCTCATTGAGCGGAAAGCGGAAATCGAGGTTCCGAAAAGAGCGGAGTATATCAGGGTCATTACATCGGAACTGAACCGGATCGCCAGTCATCTGCTCTGGCTTGGTGCCTATCTCCTCGATCTTGGCGCATTTACCCCCATTCTTTACGGTTTTGATGACCGTGAACATATCCTGGATATTCTCGAGAGCATTACCGGTTCCAGACTCACTTACTGCTATTATCGTTTTGGCGGTGTTTACCAGGATATCGACGACACGTTTATTGCAGCGACCCGTGCCTTTGTTAAACGACTGCGCAAAAGATACTCGATCTATGAAAAGCTGGTCACCAAAAATATTATTTTCATCAAACGTACTGAAAATATCGGGATTGTGTCACCGGATATGGCACTTCGATATGGAATGACAGGTCCGAACCTGAGAGGATCGGGTATCGCTTATGATGTTCGAAAAAATGAACCCTACTCGGTTTATCCTGAATTTGATTTTGAGATCCCGGTGGGAGAACAAGGGGATTGCCTGGACCGATACATGGTTCGTGTCAGAGAGATCGAACAAAGTATCCGGATTATTGAGCAGGCCTTGGACCGCTTACCGGACGGGCCGATTCGCGCCAAGGTGCCCAAAAATATAAAGTTGACTCCCGGTGATTGCAATTTTGCCGTGGAAGCCGCAAGAGGGGAACTTTCATACTACCTGGTGGGAGATGGAACGAGCACGCCCTACAGATTGAAAGTAAGGGTTCCATCCTATTCCAACTTAAGCTGTCTCCCGGAGCTGGGACGCGGAATTCTATTGCCCGATTTGGTATCCATTTTGGGGAGTTTCGATCTGGTGATACCGGAAATTGACCGGTAGAACATGTAACGAAAGGATAAAATAAAATATTCAAGGCATATTAAAACAACATGGAAACGATTTCAATACTACCCCCTGAACTGATCCGGATGGTGATCGCCGTCATCATCATCATTTCATTCCTTTTTCTTAACGCCATCATGATGGGGTATGCGGAGCGGAAAATCGCAGGACACGTTCAACGGCGTCCCGGCCCCATGGAAGTTGGATCACACGGCATCCTTCAGATGGTTGTTGATGGTGTAAAGCTGGTGGGAAAAGAGCTGCTGATCCCGTTCAATGTGGATCGCACCCTATTCAGGGTGGCGCCGCTTTTGTCATTTACGCCGGTGATTCTTCCCCTTTTGGTGATTCCGTTTAGCGAAAAGCTTCAGGCAAGGGATCTGAATCTGGGTCTTCTTTTCATCGTTACCATGGGATCCGTCAACGTCATGGCGCTTTTGGTCGGCGGATGGGGTTCCAATAACAAATACTCCATGTTCGGTGCCGTGCGGGCCGTTGCCCAAGCCATTGCTTATGAAATTCCGATTTTGCTTTCATTGCTCGCCGTTGTCCTCATGTGTAATACATTCAGCCTTAAAGAAATCGTTGGCGCACAGCAAAACATCTGGTTTGTCTTTTTGCAGCCGGTGGCCTTTATCATATACGTTGTTGCAGGACTTGCTGAAACCAACCGTGCGCCATTTGACCTTCCGGAGGCTGAAAGCGAACTCACAGCAGGGTTTCACACCGAATACAGCGGGATGGGATTCTCACTTTTTTTTATAGGAGAATACACCAACATGTTCATCGTCGCTTCGGTGGCGACGGTTCTCTTTTTAGGCGGCTGGCACGGGCCCCATCTTCCCTATGGTGAATACCTGGGTGTAGTCTGGTTTTTTCTGAAGGTCTATTTTCTGTTATTTCTAATGATTATGGTACGGTGGACATATCCCCGGGTACGTTTCGACCAATTGCTTAACTTTGCCTGGAAGTATTTGGTGCCTTTTTCCCTTGTGAACCTTTTGATAACAGCAGTGGTTGTTAAACTATGAAACAATATTTTTCAGAACTCTACACCGGTGGAAAGAGTCTGGTTGAAGGACTCGGCGTGACCATGAAGGCGCTGTTTTCGCCTATTGTTACGGTGCAGTACCCCAGGGAAGAAATCGATATCACGCCCAATTACCGAGGACACATCGATCTTATTCTGGACCCGGAAAAAAATACATATCTGTGCATCAGCTGTGGAATGTGCGAAAAGTCCTGCCCTTCCGACTGTATCAAGGTCAAAGGGGAAAAAATGGAAGGTAAAAAGAAGAAATCCCTGGTCCTTTTTGAACTCGACTTTACCAAATGCAGCCTGTGCGGGACATGTGTTGAAGTCTGTCCAAAAAACGCTCTCGAGTATTCCCAGGAATACAACCTGGCGGCCTTTTCCAAGGAAGCGTTTCACTTTGATATTCTCAAACGGCTGGAGGAACGGAGAATATGACCTTTTACCAGATCATTGCCGAAGGGCTTTTTTTCGCATTTATTATTCTGGTGATATTGGGAAGCCTCATTACCATTCGAGCCAAAATTCTCATGCAAACGGTTTTGGGTCTGGCTGTGGCACTTCTCGGCGTAGCCGGTATTTATTTTTATTTAGGGAGTATGTTTCTCACCCTGATGCAGATTCTCATCTATGTCGGGGCCATATGTATCGTTCTGATCTTCGGCATTATGGTGGGATATACGCCCACAGAAGTGGCAGAAAAAGGCATTAAAGACTGGCGGAATAAATTTTTAGCCGTATCGTCAGCAGTTGCAGCTTTTTTACTCATTCTTGCCTGTGTCTTAAAAACCGATTGGATCCCTGCCGTGGCAGACGACAGAAATTTTTCAGCGGCCCACAT
>JASFGF010000365.1:0-3616 GCA_050123915.1 Desulfobacterales bacterium
GAAATCAATGGGGTCATGCATTCCGGGATTTAAAGCTCGAGACAGAGCTGCTCGAGATATCCCGGGACCTCGGTATCGGCGCCCAATTCGGCGGAAAATATTTCTGTCATGATGTTCGGGTCATTCGGCTTCCAAGGCACGGTGCATCCTGCCCCATCGGCCTTGGCGTCAGTTGCAGTGCGGACCGAAATATCAAAGGAAAAATAACAAACCAAGGCATCTATTTAGAACGTCTTGAAACCGATCCGTCAAGATATCTGCCGGAACCTTCAGGTGCGGATACAGAAGCTGTTCGTATCGACCTAAACCGGCCAATGGATAAAATCCGGACCGAATTGAGCCAATATCCGGTGGCAACCCGTCTGATGCTGACGGGAAAAATTGTCGTGGCCCGGGACATCGCCCATGCCAAACTTAAAGAACGACTTGACAGCGGTGAAGGCCTTCCGGAATATCTTAAAAATCACATGGTGTATTATGCCGGTCCGGCAAAAACACCGGCAGGATATCCTTCAGGATCTTTCGGCCCCACCACTGCCGGCCGCATGGATCCTTATGTACCCATTTTCCAGGAACAAGGCGCTTCCATGGTCATGCTGGCCAAGGGAAACCGTTCAAAGGAAGTGACGCAATCTTGCAAAAAGTTCGGCGGATTCTATCTGGGCTCCATCGGCGGGCCTGCAGCGCGTTTGGGTAAAGATTGCATCACCAACATCGAAACATTAGAGTATGCCGAGCTTGGAATGGAAGCGATCTTTCTGATTACCGTTAAGGATTTTCCGGCCTTTATTATCGTAGACGATAAAGGAAACGATTTTTTTGAAAAACTGCTGGAGGATTAGCCGTTTTTTGAATAAGACAAAATGATACCTTGATTAATGTGATTTCAAACGACTCAAAAACCAAACAAAAGGAATGTATCCAATGCGGTACCTGCTGTAAAAAGGGAGGACCGTCTTTCCACCTAGAAGATAAGCTTTTGATTGAAAACGGTGTTATTCCGTCAAAGTATATCTATACCATCAGAAAAGGTGAACGTGCTTATGACAATGTTAGAGAATGCTTTTTACCGGCATCTTCGGATATTCTGAAGCTAAAGGGGCAAAAAGGTTCATGGACCTGTGTTTTTTTTAACAAAACAAACAATAATTGTATCATATATGAGCATAGACCCATGGAGTGCAAAGTCCTTAAATGCTGGGATACCAGAGAAATTAAAAAAGTTTATGCAAAAAACCGATTGACCCGACAAGATCTTATTTCATCTGTTGAAGGATTATGGGAACTTGTTGAAAATCATCAAGAGCGATGTTCGTATGACATGCTCAAATTGTTTATCGATTCCCTGAACACAGGTAAAAAGGAAGAGGCACTTAAAGGCATACTGGATATTATTGAATATGACAATAAAATCAGAGATCTTACGGTTCAACAAGCAGGTCTTGATCCTGAATTGACTGATTTTCTGTTCGGCCGACCCATTACGGAAACCATAAAGATCTACGGTCTGAAAATTAAAGCGGGAGAAGGTAATTATATACTTATTCCAATGAGTTAAAAATATTTTTAACAATGTTTAGGGGCAAAACTGGGGTTTTTATTAAAGTTCTCACAAAAAGTGTCCGATATAACAAAAGGTTGAATAAAGGCAAACCATCCGAAAGGGTGGGACGCAAAGCCACTGGCCTAAATCCTTGGAATAATATCAAGAGGATATGGCGGCAGGGTTGCCTGACTGATTAGAGCCACCCGCCTTTTATGTCAATAAAACACCGCCTTAGTACAATCCTCCGTTCATTATATTATTTCTTTGGAAATGTTTCAAATAAGGAGGAAAATCAATGACTTTTTCAATTCAAAGTTCGCTTTCGGCAATAAAGGCGTTTGGTACAAAAATGGGGGTTACTGCCAACAATATTGCGAACGTGGAAACTAAAGGATTCAAAAAAAGCACGGCGACACTGGTTGAAGGCATTGAAGAAAATGTTGAAGTAGAGATCACACAACCGGACATCCCGGGCCCGGTTATCGTAGATGAAACCGACGGTCAATTGACGGAAACAGAAATGTCCAATGTTGATCTGGCAGAGGAAATTCCGCAAACGATCCTTGCACAAAGAGGTTATGAAGCAAATCTTGCAACAATAAGGACCCAGGATGAAATGTTGAAATCTATCATCGATATTGTTAAGTAAAGAGTCCGGGTCAAAAAGATCCGGACTTGATAGAATCCTGGAAGGGCCTGTTTTACCTAAAGCCATATAAGTTAAAGTGCCTATTTCTGGTCAGTCCCGCAATGCGGGATTAGCCAGTTGGCCGGTATTAAATTACGGGCGAACTGGCATAACAGGCCGACGGCACAACCCTTTTTTAACTATAGTTCACTTCAAACTCTTGCAGCGATTTTTTAGGCAGAGCCGGATGCCCAGATGACCAGGTTTTTTATGACTAAATAAAGCTTTACCATTTACTGCCCCTGCATACCCGGCATTATTGGCATCGACATCTTTTGGTACCCGGAAGGAATATTAAAAAGAGAGTCGGACACCGTTTTTTCTTGGATGTTCCGGTATTCCATAACCATAGGGCCGGACGGTCCATCCATTTCCATTTTAACGGGAAAATTCAGCTTTTCAGAAATCCAGTATGTTGCAGCATTCATGGATGGATCATTGAACGTATAATGGTATTTTGAACACGTATACCCGTTGACCTTTTCTTTGCCTATAAATTTTTTCTTCCCCATCTTTTCCAGTTCATCAGGATCAACAGGTGCCATATTTTTATGACTGCCCGCCAGCATTTCCATATACATCTTTTGTTCCGGCATAAGAATCCAGACAACCCCTTTATCTTTTCTGAATATCGTTATCTGTTTTTCGCCGCTGATATTCATCTCCTGTCTGATGTTGTCCCCTTTGAGAAACATCTTTCCTTTAAAGCTTCCCATGGATGATTTATGGATCATGTCTGCGGTAATATCCGCAGCATTCACGGACACCGAAAGAAGCATTACAGTTATTAAAAAGATGGCGCCAAACAGGTCGAGCCGTGACATAAACCGTTTTATCATGCTTTCCCCCTTTTTAAATCCAATAGCGATTTGCTCAAAAATAACTTCGGGTTTCATACATTTTTTCTTTGATACTCATCATTCACTTATTCTTTTAAAAGCTCTTTAATTACATCTAAAAGTTGCTCCCTTGCAACAGGCTTTGTAAAAGTTCGCTGAACACCAAATATTTTGGCCAGATGAAGGTAGTCTTTTGTGCCGATACGTCCGCCTCCGGACATGGCAATTATCTTCACGTCGGGAAAATCTTGTCGAAGTTCGATGATCGTTTCGATACCCTCCTTTTCGGGCATGATAATGTCTGTAATGATCAGGTCAACCGGGTCTTGACGGTAGAGTCTCAATCCCTGTTCTCCGTTAGAAGCCCTCAAAACATCGTACCCTTCACGCGTTAATGACTCATAGAGCATATCCAGAACTTGTTCATCATCATCTATTACAAGAATTCGAGCCATCGATTATTACCCTCCCCCTCATTCATTCTGATAAAATCATACCAAACTTTCTAATAAAGTACAATTTTTCCAAAATGATAAATTAGGA
>JASFGF010000366.1:0-3613 GCA_050123915.1 Desulfobacterales bacterium
CCAGGTTTGGCTGTTGCAGGCAGACGGGGCAAGACGTGCTGCTTCGATAATAGAAATGATGTCTTTTTCGCTGACCGGTTTAGAATCAAAAGATCTCACAGATCTTCGGGTGTTGAGAATCTGATCGAATTTCATGGTTGTTGTTTGATGCTGTATTTCTTTATCCTGTTCCCATCCATCTCTTCTACGGTGACATTATAATTCCCAAAGGTGAAAATTTCCTTTTCTTCAGGAATTCTTCCAATGGTATTTAAAACATATCCGGAAAAGGTGTCATAATCTTTTGAGTCCGGGATATTCATCCCTATAATTTCGTTGACCTCGTCAACATCAGACTTTCCAAGAACGATCCATTCTTTTACTTTGTGCTTGACAATATGTGGTTCTTCCCTGTCGGTTTCATCCCTGATTTCTCCCACAATCTCTTCCAGGGCATCTTCGAGGGTGATCAGGCCGGATACTCCGCCATGTTCGTCCACCACAATGGCCATATGGTGCTTTCTTTTTTTGAATTGATGAAGCAGCTTGTCCAGTTTTTTATTTTCCGGAACAAAATAAGGGGTTGTCATAACTTTACGGACATCGATTTTTTCATCAGAGGTAATTTCATGTAAAAAGAGATCTTTAATGTTTACAATACCGATGACATGATCAATGTCATCTTCGATCACCGGAATTCTGGTAAAACCCGATTTGACGATATCTTCCAGGTTCAGCTCTTCATCTGCTTCGATAACGAACATGTCCGCCCTTGGCGTCATGATTTCCGAAGTATTGGTATCATCGAACTCAAAGATATTGTGGATCAGTTCCTTTTCTTCTTCTTTGATTTCACCCTCTTCTTCGACAACTTCAACAAAGGTCATCAGCTCTTCTTCGGTGACGGTGGGGGTCTTTTTAATTTTTCCGGTGAGTTTGGGAATAAAATTTAAAAAAATAACAACAGGATAACAAAATATCGAGAACCAATATATGGGATATATGGCTATTCTGGCGATTAAAATATTATTTCGTGTGGCGATGGATTTTGGTAATACTTCTCCAAAAACCAAAATCAGAAAGGTCATGATACCGGTGGCGACACCTACTGCATAATGCGGGAAATAATGAATAGTAACGGATGTTGCCAGAGCGGCTGCACCCACATTGACGATATTGTTTCCGATCAAAACAGTGGAAAGGAGTCGATGGGGATCGTCTTTCATCTGTTTGATCAAGGCGTAAGACTTGTGTTTATTTTTGGCCAGATGCCTGGCTTTTGTTCTACTTATGGAAAAAAGGGCAGTTTCCGCAGAGGAAAAAAAGCCGGACAGAATAAGCAAAACAATCAATACAATAATTTGGTTTATCATGATACTTACGGGTCTTGCAAAATTCTAAAAAACAAACGGTTAAATCCTTTTTTTTAAGGTGTGTATTCTGAAAATATCCGTTAAGAACGGCCTGCTTATTTATCTTGCAAAGAAAAATGGGGCATGCAATATGAAATTGACCTTATAATACATACAGATTTTCCATTTTTCAAGTCAATATACATAAATCGAGCGTGATTTTGCGAATTTATGCATCAAAAAAATGACATAAAAGAGTATATCCAATCCCTCATTTCTTCCAAACGGCTGGGGAATCAGGTGGTGCATCATGCCGTATTGCCGGATCTCCCCGCCAGAACGTCAAAGCCCCGAATACCGTGGTCTAAAAATGTCCAATACATCATCACCTCTGCGGGGATTGATGATCTTTACAAACACCAGGTCGAGGCTATTGATTTGATTCGATCCGGACGTCATGTGGTGGTTGCCACCCCGACAGCCTCCGGCAAAACGCTGATTTACAATCTTCCTGTAATGGAAAATATACTCAAAAATCCAGCTTCAAAGGCACTTTATATCTTTCCGTTAAAGGCCCTTGCCCAGGATCAACTGCGTACATTCAAAGCCCTGATACAATACAGTAAAGAGATAAAGCCCACAATTTCCATTTATGATGGAGACACGTCTGCTTGGCATCGAAAACGAATCAGAGAAGCCCCGCCCAATATTCTTTTGACCAATCCTGAAATGGTTCATTTATCGCTGTTGCCGCATCATCAAAAATGGGCGAAATTTTTTAGTGTTCTGGAGATGGTGGTGGTGGATGAGGTTCATACGTATCGGGGAATCATGGGATCGCACATGGCCCAGGTTTTCAGACGACTTCAAAGGATTTGCGCTTTTTACGGTGCAGCACCGACATTTGTTTTTTGTTCCGCCACCGTGTCCAATCCTGCCCAACTTGCCGAGCAGCTCACAGGCCTGAAGGTCGATACCATCACGAAAAGCGGCGCACCTTTGGGCAGAAAACACGTTGTTTTTATCAATCCGGTTCAGGGTCCGGCCCAGACCGCCATACTACTTTTAAAAGCCGCTCTTCACAGGGAACTGCGCACCATTGTTTATGCCCAGTCGAGAAAACTCACCGAACTTATCGCCATATGGGCAGGGAGTCAATCAGGACCATATGCACAAAGGATCAGCGCCTATCGGGCTGGATTTCTTCCTGAAGAGAGAAGAGAGGTCGAAGCCAAACTTACCAGGGGCGACCTGTTGGCGGTAATATCCACCAGTGCTCTTGAACTCGGGATCGATATCGGCGATCTGGACCTTTGCCTGCTTGTGGGATATCCCGGTACGGTGGTGGCAACTTGGCAGCGTGGCGGTAGGGTAGGGCGCAGTGGACAGGAGTCCGCCCTGATACTGATTGCCGGAGAAGATGCCTTGGATCAGTATTTCATGCGGCATCCGGAGAATTTTCTGAAACGGGAACCCGAAGCTGCGGTGGTCAATCCATACAATACCGAAATCATGTCCAGACACATCATTTGCGCGGCAGCGGAGATGCCGCTAACATCCAAAGAACCCTTTATGCTGGACGAACATGTTGAAAACGCCGTCAATGGCCTCGAGGAAAGCGGTGCGCTGTTAAAAAGTGAAGATGGGACTGAATTCTATTCCAGCCGACTGTCGCCCCACCGGCATGTGGATCTCAGGGGAACAGGAAGCCGCTATAATATTGTGGGCAGCAAAACCGGCAAACACAAAGGAGAAATCGATGAATTCAGGGCCTTTAAAGAGACCCATCCCGGAGCGATTTATCTTCATAAAGGCGACACGTTCCTTGTGGATACCCTCGATCTGGACACAAAAACCGCGAAGGTGTCCAGAGCAAAGGTTGATTATTATACCCGGGTCAGGTCTGAGAAAAATACGGAGATACTCGAAATCTATGATGCTAAATCAGCTATGAACACAGATGTATATTTCGGAAGACTTAAAGTTACAGATCAAGTAGTGGGATATGAGAAATGGCGGATACATGGCAAACGAAAATTAAGCGTCATCCCCTTGAATCTTCCACCGTTGATTTTCGAGACCCAAGGACTGTGGTTTAAAATACCGGTTCAAATCCAGCGACAGGCTGAAGCAGAGTATCTCCATTTTATGGGAGGGATTCACGCCATTGAACATGCGGCCATCGGTATTTTTCCCCTTTTGGTAATGGCGGACCGAAATGACCTTGGGGGAATCGCTACTCCTCTTCACCCTCAGGTGGGCAGTGCAGCGGTATTTATTTA
>JASFGF010000367.1:0-3597 GCA_050123915.1 Desulfobacterales bacterium
CAACTCACGGTCATATTGTTCGGACCATAAATGGTTTCCTGTTGTTGCATCGATAAGCTGGGCCGTAACCCGAAGCTGATCTTCTGCCTTCTGAACGCTGCCCTCCAATACATATCGAACGCCCATTTCCCTGCTCACCTGTTTGACATTTACGGGTTTGCCTTTGTATGTGAATGTCGAGTTACGGGCAATGACAAACATTTTCGAAATCTTTGAAAGAGCGGAAATGATGTTTTCGCTAATCCCGTCAGAAAGATACTCCTGATTCGGATCGCCACTCAGATTATCGAAGGGTAGTATTGCAATAGAGGGTTTGTCTGGCAGTGGAAGTGGTGGTTTATCGGGTATTCCTGCCTTGTGCAAGGCACCAAGAAACCGCTTTCTATCAACTTCCCTCTTGTATGTAAGTTTCTTTTTAAATTTATCGAGAGTAAACTTGGGTTGTATCCTTAGTACTTCAGCGGCTTCGGCTTGAGCATCCTTATCCCGATCTGACAAGCTATAAACTACAGTCATCATCAGGCGGGCTAATAGATCATTAGGTTCTTGATGGACTGCTTTTTCACACCACTTTATTGCCTCCTCGTATTGCTCCGTATAGGCATAGGACAATCCTAAACTCCATAAGTAATTATTCGGTGGGATAGGATTGAGACGTATCGCTTTCTTATATTCCGGAATGGATTCCTCCCACCTGCCGGCAAAACTGAGCGTCTTGCCCACTATGAAGTGAGCAACAGCTGAATTGGGATTAAGAGAGACTGCCTTCTCCGCTTGGGCAATGGCCTTATCATGCCGCTTTGTCATTGAATATAGAAAGCCCAAAAGGCTGTGGGCATTGACATTTGTACCATCCAAGACAATAGCTTTTTGCACGAGTTCTATGGCCTTCCCTATAGATTCTTTGGGGGATTTGCTCGCCCCAACCCACACGTCCACCATGTGAGATCTACCAAGGATATAATATGCCCAGGCATAATCCGGATCTAATGCAATAGCTTCCTCTGCCAATTTTTTTGCCAAAGCATTGCTCTCTGGATTAATCTTGTTAATAAGCTCATTTGCCTGCAGGTACTTTAAATAGGCTTCGAGGTTATTTGTGCCTTTTGAAGCAGCTTTAACTTCCTCCCCCTCGGTCAGCTGTACCTGCATGGCTGTGATAATATTTTTCGTGATCTCGTCCTGAACGGCAAATATGTCGCTCAGATTTCGGTCATAGCGTTCCGCCCATAAATGCTTACCGGTCATAGCGTCGATTAACTGGGCTGTTATTCGTATCTTATCTCCACCTTTTCTAACACTCCCTTCTAAAACATATTGAACTCCTAATTCCTCACTAACTTTCTGAACCTTTACAGGTTTGCCCTTGTATGTAAATGTGGAATTTCTTGCAATCACAAAGAGCTTTGGAACACTGCTAAGTGCAGCGATAATCTCCTCGGTGAGCCCGTCGCTGAAATATTCCTGCTCAGGATCGCCGCTTAGATTGTTAAAAGGTAAGACTGCGATGGACGGCTTGTCAGGCAACTGGTATGCCATCTTTTCAACAGACGCTGTCTCTAATGACGGACGTCGCATGTAAAACTGCCAAATTCCCACAGCAACAGCCAACACAAGGACAATTGCTATCCCAAAAAGAATTGGTGTTCGCCTTGCTGGGGGAGGTTTTTCCTCTTCCAGCTTCCCTTTAACCGTCACCCTCGGATCCATCAAGACCCGATAGGCTCCCACCGGCTTGGGAATATTTTTTACTGTTTGATCGCCGATAAAATCATATCCATAAGGCAGCTTACTTTCGATGTGGTCAAAAGCGGTCTTGGAAACGCAAATACCTCCCGGTTCGGCCAAACCTTCCAGCCTGGCAGCGATATTGACGCCATCACCATATATCCGGCCACCTTCTTCAATAACGTCGCCGAGATTGATGCCGATACGAAAATTCATCCGCCTATTTTCGGACAGTTCGGTATTGCGGGAACTGATCTCTTTTTGAACGGCCACAGCACATTGCACTGCATCGACCACACTGGTAAACTCGGCCAGCACATTGTCTCCCGGAGAATCCACCACTTTTCCTCTGTGCTGCCGGATAAGGGTGCTCATCACCTCACGGTAGGTTGTTATTGTTCGGACAGTTGTTTCTTCATCTTCAGCCATGAGACGACTGTAACCTTCGACATCCGCACTGAAAATTGCGGTGAGCTTACGTTTGAAGTCTTGTGTGACCATGGGAGCACCCCCCTAATGGTTTAGAGGCAATAAAAATGGATAGTGCCATAGAGAAAAGAGCTTTAACCCAGAGAATAATTCTCGAAGGAAATCAGCTTTAACAACGTGAGTGCAGGAGATTCAGGTCGGCTAATATTGATTTATAGTATCATAAGATATGAAGGGTCAACATTTTATTTAAATTACAGAAGTTTAAAAGGTTCAGATGTACGGCAAATTACCCGTGAGGAAGTTTGATTGAGCCCAAATATGATTTTATCAATAATTCCGATTTCTGTTATCAATGAAAGATTATAAGGTTCGAAGATAGCTGAGATATTTTTTCGTTATCTCAGATCTAATCTAAAGGTCAATTGCCATTTTGTTACGTTTTAATTGCAGATATCGGCATTTCGTCTTGTCACAATTTATTTTATCTTTCAGCACCCTCATGACATTCTGCATCATTATTAATATTCCACAGGTTAAAAGGACTGCCAGGCAAGTTCAGATAATTTCGGTTTGCCAACATACAAGTTTACACTGACCTATCTCTCTTTATTTATGTCGAAGATAATCATATTCGCGCTTTTATCGAACTCGGGTGCAAAATTTCTGGTTTTATAATATTTTATATCAAAGTGATCGAGAAATGCCTCCGCCTTCATGGCACAAAACCCATCCTTCTTTTTAATAATTTTAACGGCTCCGGGATCGAGTTCATCGTTCGTAAGCTCAATTCCAATCTTTTCCTCATCTGGATCAAAATGAAATATGACATGCTTAAATTTAAATACATTATACATCTTAGAAGCAGCGCGGTTGATCTTGATTTCCCCAGTATCACAGATGCTGATTTCAGTACCTTCTCTTTTTGGAGGTCTTTCAAACTTGACAAATGCCATCGGTTTTCTCCCTGTATATAATTTT
Organism: Desulfobacterales bacterium; assembly: GCA_050123915.1. GTDB lineage: Bacteria > Desulfobacterota > Desulfobacteria > Desulfobacterales > UBA11574 > UBA11574. The sequence goes on from JASFGF010000367.1 coordinate 3,139, forward strand.
TAATACTTTCACATTATATGTAGCATGCCAAGAAAAGAGCAACCCTATAAAATCATATTTAAAAATTTTGTTTAAAGCGTATAAAAATCGGGTTTGTTGACGGAAAAAATGAGGTAAGTTTACTTACCATTTACCTGCCGAAAACGACATGGCCAACTTGTTGAATTTACAGAAAATGGATGGTTGATATCATTATGATATCAATTGTAAAGAGAGCTATGTTGAGGGTGTTTTTCTCGAGTAAAAAGTAAATTTATTAAATTAAAATAGTCGGAATTGGAATGCCCCCAATAAATTTAAGATAATTATTTGATATCATAACTTATTTTGAGCGTCAATGGCTGGAGATATTATAGGTGTCAACGGTGATTACATAGCGCTCACCGGTGCAAATTTACCAATAAAAAACAACGAAAAAAGCGCTATCGATAAACAGATGAATATCTTCTTTATTCTATT
>JASFGF010000368.1:0-3580 GCA_050123915.1 Desulfobacterales bacterium
TAAGGCGATTATTCACGAAAAGTTTGGTGACGGCATCATGAGTGCGATTGATTTTATCTTAGATGTTAAAAAAGAGGAAAATCCTAAGGGAGATCGTGTCGTCGTTACCATGAACGGGAAGTTCTTGCCCTACAATAAATGGTAATCACCAGCGATGCGCCTTTGTTCTGGAAGAAATGAAGGGGACGTCTATGATTTCATGCGTTTCGGAGACCAGGGGCAACCCTTTACCCCGTAATAAGGAAGAATTTCTGAAAATCTCAATTTTTAAGACATTGAAGAGAACCTGACAATGAATCCTTTCAAAATCTGCAGCAAATGTGAATATACATGGAGAGATATAGAGGACTTTTTGAAAGACCCTGCTATTTGTCTGGTTGGATTCCAAGCCAGCATCAAGGAAACCGAACCCGGGTTATACTTGTTCAATCATATTCCGGTGGAAAACCCGTGTGGCACGACGCTTTCGGTGGATGTGGAGACGTTCTTTTCGATGTATAAAGGACCCATGTTTAAGGATATCAAATTCAAAAGTCCGGAGTGTGAAGGTCGCTGTACCCGCGTCGAGGATCTGTCCCGATGCCCGGTTGAATGTAAAAATGCGGTCGCCCGGGAAATCATGCAGGCGTTTTCAAGGTGTTAAATTTCAAAAAATAGGGAAAAATCCGTTTTGAAAATCGGGTTGCCCGACGGAATTTATACTAAATGACGTACAACTTTGATCCCGATAAATGGTATGAAAACGAAGTCGCATTTTTAGAAAACAATTATAAATCCGGAAAAATATCTGAGAAGGAATATAAATCATCTTTAGAGGAACTCAGTAAAAGACATGAAGACATGTGGCGTCGGCTAGATGGAACTTTTCAAATCAATAAATAAGGGGCAGGACTCGATAACTATCCGATAAAAATATAAATAAAGTCAAACCTTGAATAGTGGATAAAGCGAAATTATAATTCGTAATTCAAGCTTTGACACCAATACGTAAATAATGAGAACATATTGATAGAGATGGAAATATGCGATGGATGCCACAGGATCTGCCATTCGAATAAACCAACAAGGCATGGCAACCTGTTTTGATAGAAAATGCAAGATCTTATCATTCAAAAATGTAAAAGGAGGATAAAATGTTAAAAAAAACGTTGTTTGTGTTGTTGAGTGCCCTGATTCTTTCAGGTGTCTGTTTCGCCCAGGAAGACCCTGCCAAAGAGCAAATGAAAGATACAGCCCCAACTTTAGAACAGGAACAGCCTGCAATGAAAGATACCACGCCAGCTGTCGCACAGGAAAAGCCTGCAATGGAAGATACCACGCCAGTTGTCGCACAGGAACCGCCTGCATTGGTTTTAGAGGAGATCCAAATTTGTACCGCTGTTGAAGATCGGAAGCCCTTGGGTGTTGGAACCGTATTCCCTGATGATTTGGACAAAATATATTGTTTTACCAAAATTGGCGGGGCTGAACGCACGACTTATGTTCATCATGTTTGGTATTTTGGGGACGATGAAGTTGCAAGAGTAAAGCTGCCCGTAAAATCAAACCCCTGGCGCACATGGAGTTCTAAAAAGCTTTATAAGGGATTGAGTAAAGGACATGTGGAGATCGTTTCTGAAAGCGGAGATATGTTGGGTAAAGCTGAGTTCGAAATACAGGCAGCCGAGAAAGCTGAAGAAGCTGGAGAAACCGAGAAGCCCGAGGTATCCGAAGAAGCATCAGAGGCCCCTAAACAACAATAACTTTAACTGAATGGTGTCAAAATAAGCTTTTGGCCCAACCCCCAGTCGAAGATGCCGCTTGCGGTGAGGCGGACAAGCCTCGGTATTGGCGTCTTGTTTTAAGTCCTATACATGCCGGAGCATGCGTGTCGAAGAACCCGTCAACAGGCGGGTGGGTTAAAGCGCGGCTTCGTAATCAAAATCAAATGTTAACGGTTTAATCCCTTACCTGAAAAGGAGGAAACTATGGCGACACGTAAAGCAACGGCCAGATGGAATGGCACGCTGAAAGAAGGCCACGGCGTAATGAAATATGGCGAAGTTGAAGGCCCTTTTACATTTGCATCCCGTTTTGAAACGGGCAAGGGCACCAATCCTGAAGAGCTTGTTGGGGCTGCCCATTCCGGATGCTTTTCAATGTACCTTGCCGCTATCATGAGTGCGGATAATTATACACCGACGAGCGTACAGACAACGGCTTCAGTTCATCTGGGAGAAGATGACGGCCCGAAGATTACCGGTATTGACTTGGATTGTGAAGCAGAGGTGCCCGGTCTGGATGCTGATAAATTTGATCAATATGCTCAAACAGCCAAGGAGAAATGTCCTATTTCAAGACTTTTTGCCGGTACAAAAATCAATCTTTCAGCGAAGTTGATCGGATAATCTTTAGGTGCTCATCTTACACCGCTTCGGAGAAATAAACGGGACGTCTATGATTTCATAAAAGGGAAAGCAGGGGACGTTTTTACATTTTAAGTTTGTTTTCTTGATCAGTGATTATCCGACTTCGCTCTGTGAGCTTCGACGGACAGGTCAGCCTTCACAGGTTCAGGATTCAGGGTTTCGTCAGAGGCTTGGGGACGTACATAAGATGATAAGTTGCTTCCTATTTCTTTTAAAGGGATTGGGGGCAAACCTTGATTCCGGTTAAAATTATTCACTTTCGGCAATTCAAGTTTTATGCTCGGAACTTTGCATTATCTAATACCCTGCAGCCCTAACATATTGATCCACACCCCATTTGCGAATTTTAGGACCAACGACGGTCTTCTTTGCCAACTTTCTATGATATCTAATCCGAGAATTATCATATAAAGGATGCAGATTATGTCGTTACCGTTGCAATTGTAAAGCATGATTGGGCTTTTTGATAACTATGTTACATGTAGATAAACCAAGAAGATGCTATCCTGGTTTGATCCTTGCGATAGCTATTTTCCTTTTGGTATCTTTTAGCCCGGCAGTTCCCTCCGGCTGGGCTGATGAGAACCTTTACGCACTGAATTTATATGGGGGATGGGTGACTACCAATAACTGGGAGGATTTTTTTTACAATGCTAACGATATAGATTTCAAAGATTCCTATCTGATAGGATTAGCCCTGTCTCGACGTATCGGCATATATCAAGACAGGGCCAGTTTCGAAATCGAAGGACAAATCGTTAAACATTTTAATTTTCAGACCCATTGGGAACTGAACGCACTTGTTGCGGCCCGATGGGAGAAGTTCTGGTGGGATGATGTCCTCGACACCAGCGTGGCTTTTGGTTTGGGACCTTCCTATGCCACGAATGAGCCGGAAATTGAGTTGGAAAACAATGCAGATACGGCCCGATTTTTAGTTTATTGGATGATAGAGCTGGCCATCGGCCTGCCGGATTACCCCCGTGTCGCATTCATTACGCGCATTCATCATCGCTCCGACGCGTTTGGTTTAGTTGCCGATGGCGGCGGTTCCAACGCTCTCGTGTTTGGTCTGAAATGGCGATTTTAGACAACGAAAATATGGGTATGTTGTCGATATGAACTCATCATCTAAAAATTTTCTATTTCTGTTATGATGCCTTAAATAACAT
>JASFGF010000369.1:0-3573 GCA_050123915.1 Desulfobacterales bacterium
ACCGCACCTTTACCGACACTTGGATTACGAGCGGACTTTGCGATTACCCCAAAGTGGTTTTTAAGATCTAGTCTCGAAATTTTTTATCTGGAGATCAGGGAATTCACAGGTGCTATTTACGACTCACATGTTGCAATAGAATATCTTCCCTGGAAACATTTTGGATTCGGTCTTGGTTTTAATAAATTTAATCTTGATATAGAGGCAGATGGAGAAGATTATCCCCAGATTGATTTCAAGGGGGAACTTAATTTTAAATATACAGGATTGTTGCTTTATGCAAAGCTGTTTTTTTAGGAATATATAACCCTAAATGAGCGAAAGTTAAGGTTATCCCCCAATATACGAGGCATCAAGGGCGAAGCCGTAGTCGTCTACTGCGAGCCCTTGATAACGAAGAAGCTAGGTATCATCATCTTTAGGATATTATGTTTAGGCTGGTCGTTATCGTTCAATTAATATCAGCAGCTGCTATACTTCTTATTTTCGGGTGCGCCACTTTACCAAAAGATATGGAATTCAGTAATTTTCGCGTATCGATGAAAACTGTTAAAAGCATCAGTCGCAGACAGACCAAAGATCCAGGTCATGAGCAGATATAATAAATTATTCAACAAAACCAAAAATAAAAAGGAGGATGAAATGAAAAGAATGACGATTTTCTTTATGGCATTGGCTATCCTGCTACTGGGAATTACCAGCGTAAATGCAGGGCAAGGCTTGGTTGAAACCGTCGCCAATGGTTGTAAAATAGAGATTGAAAAATACTGCCGTCAGGTGACGCCGGGACAAGGCCGTGTTCTGTCCTGCCTTTACGCTCATGAGGATAAGCTTTCAGGAAAATGTGAGTACGCACTATATGACGCTGCTGTTCAGCTTGAACGGGCGGTGGCAGCTCTCAGCTACGTTGCAAACGAATGCGATGCGGATTTGGAAAAATTTTGCCGGTCGATTGCGTCTGGTGAGGGGCGTCTTCTCGACTGTCTCGAAAAACACGACAAAAAGGTTAGCGGACGTTGCAAGCAGGCGCTAAAGGATGTGGGGCTAAAATAAGCCCATTTGGTCTGTTTGAGGAAATATGTGACCGGTGTAAAATGGGTTAAGGTTATGCTTATGATATCTTCATTGTTTATTCAAAAAATTAAAATTATTGGAGGAGAAATTATGAGAAAAAAAACTAAATTGAAGTCAGTTGTAATGGCGGTGCTTTTTCTAAGCATGATGGTTGGCGTTTCTTTTGCAGTTGAAGCTGTTGTGGAAAAAGAACAAGTGCCTGTTGTCATTAAAACAAAAGAGATTATTAAAACAGCGGACAATTTTATCGTATTATTTGACAGTTCAAGTTCCATGAAAGAACCATTTAAAGATACCGGACTGACAACATTGGATGCCGCCAAAAAACTATTAAAAGATAGAAATGAGATACTTCCGGACCTGGGATACAATGCAGGGTTATACTTGTTTACACCCTTTAAACCCATTTACATGATGCAGAAATATAACCGGGATAAATTTGCTGCCGCCATTGATCAACTGCCGGCAAAAGCATCGGGAGCAACCTTAATGCAGCAAGGGCTTCTTAAATTGGATGGCATACTGTCGGGACTTTCCGGACGAACCGTGGTGTTTTTATTCACCGATGGTATGTATAGTCGTATGCCGGGATCCAAAAAGCCTGTGGACATAGCAAGAGGACTTGCCGACAAGTATAATGTTTGTTTTTACGTTATCAGCACTGCTAAAGGTGATTTGGAGAAAGATGTTCTGAAAGCAGTTGCTTCCATAAACGAATGTTCCCGGGTCGTCCCATTTGATCAAGTGTTTGAAAAACCTGTGTATTTAGGTGGAGCGCTTTTTATGATTGAGACCAGAATCTTAGAATCACTTACTACAACCTACCGACTCGCTGATATTAGAGTCGATAATATTCTGTTTGATTTTGACAGTACTCAGATTCGCTCCGAATATAATGACAAGCTAAGTATACTGGGAGAATTTTTAAAGAATAATCCGAGCACATATGTGGTCCTGACAGGTTTCACAGACAGTACCGGTCCTTCCGACTATAACCTTGGGTTGGCACGACGAAGAGCTGAAAGTATTGAAGCATACTTGGTTGACAAATTTAATGTGAGTGTCGGCCAAATTGTCACCCAGTGGTATGGAAAAGATAACCCGGTGGCCAGCAATGACAGCAGTGACGGCCGTCAGCAGAACCGAAGGGTTGAAGCTATTGTCATGGGATTTGATTAAACGCCTATTAATAAACCCTTCTCAATCAACAGTATTGTAAAGCAAATCTTACGTACACTCAAGCCTATGAATGAGAAAGCGTGAATCAATCATCAAATTTCACGCTTTTCTCATTCACACAGCTACATAATATATTGTAGTTAAGATCGGTAGTATAACACCTTTGATATCATTGATGCCTTCTCAAAAAACAGATAAGCGAAAAACATATGGGTACTACCTATAGAAATCTTTGGATACGAAATGAGTGAACAAAGATCACTGATAAAGTCAAAAAAAATCATCATAGGGATCACATTCGGGGTTGTAGCGGCCATCGTCGGCTTATTAATTTTATTGTCCACCTTAATAAATATGGATGCAATAGGAACCAAAATTAAAGAGGCCGCTTCCCAAGCCATAGAAGGCCAAGTTGATTTTGAACAGATCCGCTTGAAATTATTGCCACGACCACATGTCGTTATCTCCCAGGGCCAAATGGCTATCCAGGATTCCGTCCATGGCAAATGGACAGAACTATCGGTGTTTCCAAGTTTGCGCGCCCTTTTAGTTGTCCGTTTGGAAGTTTCCGATCTGAAGCTGATGCGACCCGATTTTAAACTAAGGCTTCCCATTTCTTCCCGGTACAAATCAGAAAAGCATGTTTCCTCCAAGGGCAGCAGCAATCTTCGCCAACAGATTAAGGAAGGACTCGGAGCACTGGCTGCTGTGGTCAAAAATGCGGGAGTGGAAATTGTTGACGGCCGTCTGACGGTGCTGGAGCAAGACAAGGCGCCTTTGGAGTGGAAGAATATCACCGCTTGCTTTGATATGACCAAAAAGCGGGTGGCCGTAGGTCTGACCTGCAGTTTTTTTTTGTCCAAAAAATCGTTTTGAACGCCGAGTTGGACCCTATCAATTTGGATTTGAATGGAAAGGTAACTTTACAGGGTCTTTCGCCCCATCAATTCATCACCTACTGGAAGCCGGCCTTCGATTTAAACATAGCCGAAGGCAGTGTCGATTTGGCCCTGCGGTTTCAATCACAAGATTTGCGCAACTGGAAAGGTGAATTTGAAAACCGCACCTCTTTGCTTAAAGTACAACACAATACCCGACTGGCTGAGATCGGTCCCGCTGTTTTGAAGGGGCGCTTTAACTTTTCCCCTTCAAAGATGTCGCTTCAAGTCGACCAACTGGATCTTGATAATCCACAACTATCTATAGGGTATCACAGGATCGATTTGACAAGGACGAGGAACAACATTTTTTAAGTGGAGGAGGTTAACAATGGAAGGCTTTTCTGCAAAAATAGCACAAATAGAAAGCACAATGTCCTTA
>JASFGF010000370.1:0-3565 GCA_050123915.1 Desulfobacterales bacterium
CACGCCTATAATTTCTTTCTCGATTTGATCTGACCTCATAAAGATATGGGCATCATCCTGGTGAAAGGCCCTGACTCTGAACAAGCCGGACAGTACGCCGGAAAGTTCGTGTCTGTGAACCAGCCCTATTTCTGCGGCCCGAATAGGAAGCTCTTTATAAGAATGGGGTTTCATTCCATATATCAGCATTCCTCCCGGGCAGTTCATGGGCTTTATCGCGTATTCTTCTTCATCAACAAGGGAGGTATACATGTTTTCGCGGTAATTTTCCCAGTGACCGCTTTTTTCCCAGAGGTCCCGATTCAGCATGATCGGTGTTTTTGTTTCAACATAACCGGCCCTTCTGTGTTCTTTTCGCCAGTAGTCCAAAAGGCAGTTCCAAACGATGATTCCCTTTGGATGAAAAAAGGGCATCCCCGGCGCTTCCTCATGAAAACTGAAAAGATCGAGGGCAATGCCGATTTTACGATGGTTTCTTTTTTTAGCTTCTTCAAGAAAATGTAAATATTCATCCAGCTCTTTCTTGGAGAAAAATGCCGTACCGTATATTCTTTGCAGTTGTGCTTTTGTTTGATCAGCCCGCCAGTAAGCGCCTGAGACTTTCGTCAGCTTTACGGCCTTGATAAAGCCGGTATGGGGAAGATGCGGGCCACGACACAGATCCGTAAAGTCACCGTGTTTGTAAAATGAAATTGTGCCTTCTTCCAGTTCCGAGATCATTTCGAGTTTATACGGTTCGTCTTTGTAAAACTCCATGGCCTCTGATTTTGAAACAACGGTGCGTTCAAAAGGTATCTTGGCTTTGACGGCCTTTTTCATTTCAGATTCAATTTTTTCAAAATCGTCTTCCGAAACCGGTTCCATATCAATGTCGTAATAAAATCCATCTTCAACCGATGGTCCGATGGTCAGTTTGGCATCTTGATAAAGATGAAGCACCGCCTGGGCCATGACGTGGGCTGCGCTGTGCCGAAGAACTTCCAACGCTTCGGGGTCTTTGGTTGTAATCAGTCTGACGTTGGCATCACGGGTGATCGTTGTGTTTAAATCAACAAGTGCCGAATTCAATTCCATGGCCACGCAATTTCGTGAAAAACCGTCTGAAATGCTTTTTGCCACATCCAAACCCGTGGGGTTGTTTTCAAAGCTCTTTCTATTACCGTCAGGAAATGTTATGTTTACCATGATGTGATCACCTAACCCGGACGATCCGGTTACTATTTGAAACGTACAATTTAGAAAAAAGTAAGATTAAGTGAAATAACTTGACGGGTCAAGGGAAAATTGAATGGAAATCGAATCTCAGATCATAGATAAAACGATAGATCTTCAAAAAATGATAAGATCCGTTGAAAAGGAAAGGGCCGTGGCCGTAGATCTGGAAGCAGATTCCATGTATCATTATAAAGAAAAGGTTTGTTTGATTCAAATCGCCACCGAAAAAGCCTCTTTTGTGATTGATCCATTGGCGATAAAAGACCTGGCCCCACTTAAGCCGATTTTTTCCGATCCGGATATCAAAAAGATTTTTCATGGGGCGGATTATGATGTCCGCAGTCTTTACCGGGATTTCAAAATTAGAATAAACAATCTTTTTGATACCGAACTTGCGTGTCGATTTTTAGGGATCAAAGAGACCGGTTTGCAGGCGGTGTTGAAGACGTTTTTTGACGTCGATGTCGATAAAAAATACCAGAAAAAAGACTGGTCTAAAAGACCGTTGCCAAAGGAAATGATGGCGTATGCCTCAAAAGATGTGATTTATCTTCTCCCCCTTGCCAGGATGTTGATTCATAAGCTTGAAAAATTAGATCGGATAACATGGGTGCTTGAAGAGTGCGAAGATTTAAGCAAGGTGAGGCCCGTGTTATCCAATGAAGGACCATTATTTATGAAATTCAAAGGCGCGGGTCGTCTCAAATCAAGAAGTCTTGCCGTTCTCGAAGCCTTGCTACAGTTCAGAAAACGTATGGCTGAAAAAAAAGACAGGCCGTTTTTCAAAATTATCGGGAACGAATCGATGATGAAGATTGCAACGGCAAGACCCGTAACATTGCGCCGTTTAAAAAACATAAAGGCTTTGAGTAACAGGCAGGTCTCCATGTATGGCAGTGATTTGATAAAGGTGGTGGCCAAGACCTTGAAAGTCCCTGAAAGTGAACTTCCGGTTTTTTCTTCCCAAAAACCTCCTGTGTTGCCCAACGGGGTACCGGCAAAAATAAAAGCTCTTAAATCCTGGAGGATTTCAAAAGCAAACGCTCTTGGTATCGATCCCGGGATACTTTGCAATAATGTGCTGATCACGGCCATAGCCGTAAAGAACCCTGGTGACAGCAAATCCCTTGAGACGGTTAAGGAAATGAAAAACTGGCAGAAGCAGGCATTTGGCACCGAGATAATAAGAGTTTTGAAAAAGTTCCCATAAGCCGTTCAAGCCGTTCCGGTGGCCAGAAAAATGCCGACCTCGGTCTTCTCGCTGCAATTGCCGGACTTTGTACAGCATCGTTCAGGGGGCACCGTGCCGATGATGATGTTGGAAAAACCCGCTATCTTGAGCCAATGCCGGATATCGCTTTGATAAAACCCCGGCCAGCGATCATGGTGTTCAGTTTTCAGGAATTCATAATCATGTTTTGCCAGGTCGGTAATCACCATCCGGCCACCCGGTTTGAGTATCCGCTTCATTTCTTCAATTGCAAGACCCGGATATTCAACATGGTGAAGATACATATTGGCAAAAACCCTGTCTGTGCTTTGATCAGAGACAGGTAACTGTTCGGCATTGCCCAGACGGAAATCCACCCAACCGGTGGATGCAAATTTCTGATTCAATATTTCAAGCATTTTTTCCGATGGATCAACAGCGATAACCTGAGCTCCGGCAACGACCAGCGCTTCAGTTATAAAGCCGGTTCCTGCGCCAAGATCTACCGCACGACAGCCTTTTTGTATTTCTGCGACGCCAATCGCCAGATCCCTGATCCGGAAAAAATTTTTCCGCATTTCATCCCACGTTGAATCAATATGGTTAAAATATGTTTTACTGTCCATTATATAATCCTCACACTTTATGGATGGAAGCTAATTAGTGTCTATCCATGAATTCAAAATGAAGACAATGAAGTGTCCAATTCAGAAATGAGCAATTTTTGTTCTGATCAAGGCCGCACAAGGGTTTGTGGTCCCCGTATAGCGGGACAGGAAGGTACGTCTGTACGCCGCAGCCGGACCCCGCGAGAAGGCCAATCAGGACAAAAAGGGCCATTTCTGGATGGACACTAATTGAGCTGTCCCATCATCAAGGCACAAATGATAGATATGGCCACCCAGAAAATTGCCTTGATTGAAAGAGACGACATGTTGCGTTTTTTCTGAACAATAAAGAATTTTAGGCGGCTGTTCTCAGTCCACCGGGTCTCCTCCGGAGTAAAGAAAAATAGTAGTTTTAATAACTGTACGCGTTTCATTTTTCCGATTTCGACAATGGTTCAACAACCACCGGCATGTTGGGTTTTTGACGAGCCTTTGCTGCTGTGACAAATTAAGTAAACTTTAATAGAAAATC
>JASFGF010000371.1:0-3560 GCA_050123915.1 Desulfobacterales bacterium
TAAAATTTCATGATAGGCCTCCTTTGTTTGGGTTGAATGATAGTTGCTATTCTATACATTTTACCCTACTAGGAGGCCGCCTTTAATAATTATCAAAAATTTTGGAGCTCTGATATTTACGCATTAATATCAGGCATCCAAGACTTCTAATTGAAATTTTGCGTTAAATTTGAAAGCATAATGAGTGGCTTAAATTGAAGGTTTTAATCAGAAACCTATATTTTTCAAAAAAGGCTGGTCAAAAGAATTGCTCAAGAAATGCATGTTATAATAATACTATAATTACAATTATTTATAAGTTAATATGGCCCCATAAATTGCTTGACAAAATAATTGGCTACTTATAATCTTAATTATATTTGCCAAGCCTCTTTCTCCAAGGAAGAGTCCTCTATAGAATTCGTGTTAACCTATATTACAGAAAAAGCTAAAAAATAAGAAAAGATCAAAAATCAGCAAGGAATTTAACGGAAACTCGGAAATCGAAGACATATCGACTTGCAGTATACCTAAAATTGAGGAGAAAGGAATGTTTCGGAATCGGTTAAATAATAGATTTTGGATGTTACTTTATTGTTTAATAACGTTAAGCCTAATTACTGCTTGTGGAACAACCAGCTCAAAAAACATCGCTGATGTCAAACCTGAAGAAAACATTTTGAGAGTCGGCGTTTCAACAAACGCACCTCCAATCATCTATAAACAAGGAGAAAAAATTGTTGGTCTTGAAGCAGAGTTGGCTCAGGAATTTGCACAATACCTTGGGAAATCAGTTCGTTTTATTGAGGTTGAATGGGAAGATCAGATTCCCGCATTATTGGACAACCGGACCGATATTATTATGTCGGGTATGTCAGTCACTAAAATGAGGCAGGTCAGAATATCCTTTAGTGAACCGTATTACAAAACAGGGCTAATGGTTTTATTTCATAAAAAGAACCGACGCATTTTTCCTGAAAGATATCTCGCTCGTGGACTTGAGGTGTTCTATGGTATGGGGAAATTCGGAGTTGTAAAAGGCACAACAGGAGAAACATTTGTTCTCGAAAACTTTGGGGATGCTAAGAAAATATCTCATTTTGACACTATTAAAAAAGCCATTGATGCTTTATTATATAATGATATTGATTTAATTATCCATGATGGACCGATTATTCTTATGGCGGCATCAGAATACGATACAAAAGGTCTGGCAACATCTATGGTTCTTTTGACTGATGATTACTTGGCATGGGGAATTAGAAAAAACGATGTAGAGCTATTAAATTCAGCAAATCGTTTCATTGATGCTTACAAACGAAATGGTAAACTGAACAACATTATCAGCCGATGGATGCCTTAGGATGCCTTTTGAGATGGCTTCCAGTAATACTACTTTTAACGCCTTAATCAACCGCTGGCTGCAGCGGGCGGCTGGAATCAATTGTTAGAACCTAAACTCCTTTGGAGAATCAAATAGCCCAAAATACCAGAAGTTAAAGACCCCAAAATAATTCCCAGACGTTCGTCAAACATTAGGTTAACACCCGTTTCTTCAAAGGCAAGCGAAGCAATAAATAGACTCATTGTAAACCCAATTCCGCAAAGTACTCCTGTGCCATAGAGTGATGCCCAAGATATGTCTTTCGGCAATTCTGCAAGCCGAAGGTCACAAAAGTCGGCGATACGTTTTCTAATAAGCGTTAGATATATGTTGATGGTATTTCTATTAAGGTGACTTAAGGAGGCAATGGTATTGGCGTCTAAATCGTGCTCAAAATACCCAATTAACTTCCTGAATGTCCCTCTGAAATTTTTGCGTGTTTAATTTTTAATGTTATGTCAATTACTTAGGCTAATACTTTAGTCCCGTTATAGTCAAGACCCTTTTAAATGTCAAAGTGGTCTATAAGATCATCACGATCCGATCCTTTTCTGGGCAGACCAATACGATTAGCGGCTGATGCCAACGCATGTGATGTGACCGGGCCGATAATTATAAGCAGCAAAATTAGAATCAATCCTCTACCCCAGGCAAACGGCGCCCAGAATACCGCGGCAACCAGCAGGAGTACTACACCAAAAACGCCAACTTTACCTGTAGCATGCAATCGTGTATAAACATCCGGCAAACGTATGAATCCTAATACACCGACTACCGAAAAAAATGTGCCGGCGAGCACGGCAGGAATTGCAATGACCTGAAGTATTGTGTCCATATCTTTTCCATTTTACAAAAGAATCAAATTTGTGAATATTTGAGTTAAAACATCTGTTCATCCGCAACATACTTTGCCAAGGCAATCGTACCCACGAAACTTAACGCGGCGAGCCCCATCGCTACGTCAATATAAATGATCCTTCGGAAAATAAGTGCAAGCAACACCAGTACTGCCAAAGTTAAGATGCCGAAAAGATCAAGTCCCATGAGTCGATCGATAACGTTTTCTCCCTGCCAAACGCGCCAAAACGCAACAGCCATCAAAGAAATGTGAACAAACAGCGAAAAGTATAGAACGGTGTCAAAAATTATTTCCATTTTTTACCTCAAGCAAATATTTTTTGAAGTAGGTTTTTTCGCATCCTCTGCGCATCTTCTGTATATTTTTCAGAATTGGTTTTGTCTAAACAACTCGTGTACATTACACCTCTTTCATCTATCTCCACGACCATCTCACCAGGTGCAAGAGTAATTGCGTGAGCGCTCAGCGCAGTTCCCATTTCAGAATCGCATTGTGAGGGAATAGCTACAATACCCGGTTTAATAGGCAAGGCCGGATCCAGAACAATCCGAGCAACCTGGATGCCGCTAGCAATAACATCGTATACGAGTATTACAAGGTAAAGTACCAACGCAGACACAGATGACGGCAGTCGATGCCAATCAATGGAAAAACGCCGCGGACGGATAAGCTTTGTAATACCGGTGACAATCATCAAGCCCACGATAATGTTGCTGAGCTCGAAATTTGAAGAAAGCTCTAAATATACAAATAAAAGTGGAACAATAATTAATAGATAGTACATTTTTATCCCCCTAAAACAGCCTGGATATAAAGACCGGGACTATTGAGCCAAAGGCTCGTTTCTCTGGCTACCCGGACCAGCGGTTCCGCCCATAGGCCCAGTATCAGTACCAGCACTATCAAAATTGCAGGCGCCAACAAGTAGTCACCTGTAGGTTTGGCACCGGTGCTCCCAGGCGCCCTTTGCCACCAGATCCGAATGAAAGCTCGGTTGGTGTAAATCAGCGTCAACAGACTGCCAATCGCCATTAGAAGTAAAGCGCCAAACTCAGCAGCGTCGATACCGCTGTGAAACAGCATCATTTTGCTGATGAAACCGTTTGTCGGCGGAATACCGGCTAAACCGAGGCTCCCGATCAGGAACAGCGCACCGGAAACCGGTATTGATTTGCCTACGCCTGTGACAACATCAAACGCCGCCGATTTTATCGGGGCTCGGCTGGCGACATATCCGGCCAGCATGAGCATTGCGGCCTTGACTAAACTGTGATTGAAGGCAAACACAATAGCGGCTGCAATAGCCAGAGGTGTACCCCAGCCGATACCGATCAAAAT
>JASFGF010000372.1:0-3560 GCA_050123915.1 Desulfobacterales bacterium
ATTCGAAGCATTTAAACAAGGTAAATCAACTTGGACTGTCAAAGAACGGGTTTTGGGATAAACTCCCCGACCCCTGATTTAACTACAACTAATCGGAAGATGATCCACTTTTTATAACCACAGAAGTCTGAACGTCTTTAACATAAGGCCTTATTTATAAGCGGAATCAATCGATATTATTCTCTTATCGCTGGTTTGGGTGCAGCTGTGATCTGTAGAAGATATTTCAGGAATCGTAGTGATGATTTGAACCCAAATGATCACGACTTATAGAATCACACTCATTCATCAACGAGCCAGACAAAAAAACCGGCAAACCGGTTAAAAATCAGACCACAAGATATTCATTTTTCCTGCCTCAATCCAGCCAGGAAAATGAGGATTCATTCAAGTGTGATACTCATAAGATATCAAATTTATTGAGAGATTTTATGCAACGGCGATAAATTGCAGTTATCACCAGACATGGTAGTTCAACAATCAATTGTAATTCATATATCTACTTTAATGCTCAATTGTTTCTTCTACGCCTCCAATACCGAGCTTACGCATAAGCGGTCCCATGGTGATCCTTGTACAACCAACGAAAAAAATACACAGCCAAACCCTGCTACCAACAACACCGGGCGCCATGTTTCAAGCACACCTTCATTAGGTAGTTGAAGCAGCAGAGCAATCGGTATTGAGCCTTGATGAAATAAAATCGTATGTTTTCTGCTTATATGATGACTAGCATAACGAAACGTTATGTCAATAGATTTTAGGTGTGGATATTGGTCTTTTTATGGAATGCTTGTCCTGACCTTTTTCGACAGTCTCATTAGTGATCTGCAATTTACGTCTTTTTCAGATATCATCGTGCGACACAGAATATTTTGATGATACAAACTCTTTGATTTATCGCAGGTATCACCGTTTTAACACCAACCCACAACACCACAATGTGTGTGTACCTGTTTAAATAAGAAAAGAGTGAAATATTATCATTAATTTATGATTTCTCATTCAAAGAATTGAATGTAGAAAGATCGTTGTATTAGATTTTCGATTATGACAACTTGTGTATCGTAAATTTGAAAATCAAAGGGCATAAAAAAGTTAGGCTTGATAAAACTATCATAGCTATCAACTCACTCTTTAATGCTAATTTGATTGAAAATCTCATACTGATTGGTCGCATAGTATTTTACAGGGTTATCCTCATGGTCAACCACAGTGACGTTTATCAGGTCTCCGGCGTTGATGTCAGGCGGATCGGATTGTCTGGACTCGGCCAGTCGCCATGCCATTCTCCATATCGCCACCTCTGACAACCATGGTCCGTCATTCATATCCGGGAAATAATCAGTGACTATTTCAGCGTCAATTTTGCGCTGAAAGCGGACGCGATATCCTATTCGTTTCTTTACCCAACCTTCGTCAATAATTTTATAGGCTTCCTTTGATTTCATTTATTCCTCCATATATGACTTTGGTATGTTTTTGCTGGTATAATGGACCTGCATCTGGGGCAAGGCCATTGCGATTCCTTCCTGATCAAAACGTAACTTGGTTTTCTCAAGCAGTTCGCGGTTAACCACAAATCGCTTCAAGTTATCTGCCCACCCCCGGCCAGACAATTCAACATAACCTTTGTTAAGGCTCATCACATAAACGACCGGCCGGGGAGTGGGATGCACCCGGGGATCTTCAACCATAATAGTTTCCAGAATCTGTTTGGCCTTCATAAGGTCTTGATCGTATAAGATGTTAATTTTAAGTTCAAATCTTCTGGTGGGGGTAAAATGGTAATTGATAACGAAATCATCGAGAATTTTGCGGTTGGGGACAAATACCGTTGTGCCGTCGAATGTCCTTAACCGGGTGTTCAAAACGGTAATGGCCTCAACTTTTCCCAAGAGCTCCCCGGCCTTAATCGTGTTGCCAACCTTGAAAGAGAGCGTTGGAATGAGAGGACGGAACACCATGATTATGCCGATGGCAGCCAAAGTGAGAACAGCTAAAAACCTTATTACAGGTCTAGCCGCGATGCCTAGCTCGATGGTGGCAAAAGTTGCTATGGCAGCGAACATTATAACGCAAATGACATTGCGAACGGTCGCCCCTCTGGCAGGGCTGATGGGTAGCTTACTGAATGCTTTTTTTAATCCCAGATTTATCCATTTAATTAAAATGAGTCCTAATACGATCATTGCGAATGCGATGACCACCTCCCGACCGTATAAGGACATTGTGCTTTCTATTTGTGCTATTTTTGCAGAAAAGCCTTCCATTGTTAACCTCCTCCACTTAAAAAATGTTGTTCCTCGTCCTTGTCAAGTCGATCCTGTGATACCCTAACTTTGATGCAACGGTGTAACCTGTTATGATAGACAGGAAGCCTTTTTGACGATTAAACTGATGATCATTTTTCACCCATTGATTCGTCTTCATCTTCTATTGATTCGTCTTCCGTTAGTTCCTCTTCTATTATTAAGGTTGAGCCTTCTTCTGATATAAAAATCGGTCTCTTTATTTTTTTCAACCCCTGAATTATTCTCTTGATATTATCTATGAGCCCCATTTTGTTCCCCTCCTCGCTATGATTTATTGTTTGCCGTTATCTGAATATATTAAAAACACAAAACCCCATTTCCTCATAGAAATGGGATTTTAATATTCAGTTTATAGCAATCTCGGTTATAAAAATATATATGAGATGTGATGATAATAACCACACATGACCCATAGGAGCTTCTGCAAGAAACATTATGGAGGGGACGTTTAAGAACCTGTGCTTTCTTACCATTAACACTGCCGACGCGGGTCTTGACTGTTTCTTGGGCCTGGGCCATTAACGGCAGACAAAATAACGCAAGGCATATCAGTGTTTTTATGAATGTTGTTTTCATGTTCCGTTCTCCTGTCGAGGGATGAATGATCGGCTATTCAACCCGTTCGATATCGCTCGGCTTCCAGGTCTTCTTGAAGTACGGCTTGAGCGGCCCGTAGAAGCGCACCAACGTGAACCAGCCCTTGCCGGGCACCGTCTGCACCCAGTTCTTCTCCTTGCCGGCCGGCGCGGTGGGACCGAAGTAGACGTCTACCGATCCATCCGGATTGACGTCCGGGTTGCTCTGGCTGTTGACACTGGGAAAGGCTTGACCGGTCTGCAATTGCGAGCGGGTGGCCGGGTCGTAGAGCGTGACTGACCAGAAGTCTTTGGCAGGAACGTTGGGCGGCAGATGCAGCTTGTAGCGCTTGCTACCGTCAAGATAGGCCCCGGACCCGTCCCGGTAACCGGCCAGATACTGCGATCCCTTGCCCTCCATTCTGAATGCCATTGCGGGAGTGACCACCATAGCGGTGAAATGGAAGAGAGTGCGGGCATCAAGATTGCGATAGCCGTCGCGCAGAAACTCGGAGCTGCCGCCGATGAAGAGAGTCTCCCACTCGCGGTCGGGGTAGACTTTCACCTCCGGGTCTCGGTTCGAGTAGGCAATCGCCCGCGCCATGGCCACGCCCTGCTTTGCGCCTTGATCCAGAATGGCTTTCATCCGTTTGTCCGGGGCAAAGGGCTT
>JASFGF010000373.1:0-3551 GCA_050123915.1 Desulfobacterales bacterium
GTATTCTCCCATGGGCCCGATCCGGCTCGAATATGGATACAAACTTGACGTCCAGGAAGGCGAAGAGAAAGGTGGGCGCTGGGAATTTTCAATGGGTTCAGTGTTTTGATAAATGTTTGCATCGTCCAGTCCTTATCGCCTGGAATAATGAATAAACGATCTCTTAAAGGGGGTAAAATGCGTATTTTTAAAATAGCTTTTGTGACAATGGTTTTTTCTATTTGCTTTTATGCGGCTTCTTCCTACGGGGCGGATGTAGCCAAAATTGGTGTTGTCAGTTTTCAAAAAATTCTTGAGAAATCAGATGCCGGGAAAAAGGCAACGGCTGAAATCAATAAGCGCGGAAAAGAAATGGAGGATAGCCTCAAGACAAAAGGGGAAGAGATCGATGCGATAAAGAAGAAACTGGAACGCGAAGCTCTGGTGATGAGCAAAGAGATGCGGGAACAAAAAGAACGTGAAATAAGAATTAGTATCAATGACTTTAAAACATTGAAAAACAAATACATGGCCGATTTTAAACAACATGAAGCAAGG
This sequence comes from Desulfobacterales bacterium, assembly GCA_050123915.1. Taxonomy (GTDB): domain Bacteria; phylum Desulfobacterota; class Desulfobacteria; order Desulfobacterales; family UBA11574; genus UBA11574. The sequence continues at coordinate 538 of JASFGF010000373.1, forward strand.
CTCGTTAGGGACATTCAGAAAGAGGTGCTTGAGATTGTAGAGGAGATGGGTAAAAAAGAAGGGTTTCTCGTTATTTTCGAAAAACGGGAGGCAGGCGTGCTGTATTCTCCAGATACCATCGATATCACCGACCGGTTGATCCAGAAATACAACGCCATTTTTTCTAAAAAAACGTCAAAGAAAAAATAAAACCAAGGAAAAACACCAAAGGTACCAAATAAAAATTAAAATGGAAATCACACTTGCCAGTATTGCCGATATTGTCAACGGTAAAATCAGCGGGGATGGGAATCAAAAAATTCGTGGAGCCGCATCTTTTGAGGATGCAAAAGGCAATGAAGTCACATTTGCAAGTCAATCAAAATTCTTAAAAAAAATTGACGAGACCGATGCCGGTGCCGTTATTGTTCCTCAAAATTTTCAAACTCCTACGAAAAACATTGTGCAGGTAGACAATCCCCAGATCGCCTTTATAAAGGTTTTGAACCTTTTTTATCCTGCTATAAAACCAGATTCCGGGATAAGCCAAGATGCATATATCGGCAAAGCCTTTTTATGCGGACAAGATGTATCCCTATCACCTTTCTGTGTCATCGGAGACAATGTTACCTTGGGCCATCGCGTCGTGCTTTACCCAAATGTCGTTATCGGAGACAACGTTATTATTGGTGACGATGTCAAAGTCTTACCGAATGTGACGATTTATGAGCGTTGCATCATCGGAAACCGGGTAACCATTCATGCCGGGTCGGTCATAGGCAGTGATGGTTTTGGTTTTGCTCCTGAAGGCCAGACGTATATCAAGATTCCTCATACCGGTATTGTCCAGATCGACGACGATGTTGAAATTGGTGCAAACAACACCATCGACAGAGCTACTTTTGGGAAAACCTGGATTCAAAGTGGTGTCAAGACCGACAATTTGGTGCATATTGCACATAATGTGACGGTGGGTGAAAACAGTTTGCTCGTTGGGCAGGTGGGAATTTCTGGGAGTGTCAACATCGGTAAAAATGCCATTCTGGCAGGACAGGCAGGTATTGCCGGCCATCTGAGCGTTGGTAATGGTGCAATTGTCGGGCCACAGGCTGGAGTGGCCAAGTCAGTACCTGACGGAGAAACGGTGTCAGGATCTTCTGCAATGCCTCATCGACTATGGCTAAGAATGCAGAGAATTCTTCCCAAGCTTCCAGAGCTTGCAAAAAAACTATCAGAGGTTGAACGGAGATTAAAGAGGTTTGAGGAACAACAGGATGAAAATAACGGAGGAGAAAATGGATAATTCGTTTGATATCCAGGAAATCATGAAATTGTTGCCGCACCGGTACCCATTTATTTTGGTTGATCGAATTTTGGAACTGACGCCTGGTGAGAAAGTTGTTGCTCTTAAGAATGTGACCATCAACGAACCATTTTTCCAAGGTCATTTTCCGGAAAACCCGATAATGCCGGGTGTTCTGATCGTTGAGGCTATGGCTCAGACCGGAGCTGTTTTGGCCGCCAAATCTCTTGACATGGACTTCCATAATTCACTGGTTTATTTTATGGGTATTGACAAGGTCAAATTTCGAAAGCCAGTTACACCCGGTGATCAGTTGATATTTGAAATAAAATTTCTTAAACAACGACGCAATGTATTCAAGATGTCCGGAACCGCCTATGTTGATAAAGATGTTGTGGCTCAAGGCGAGTTGTTGGCCACCTTTGGAGAGGGAAAATGATACATCCAACAGCAATTATCGATCCTAAAGCAGATATAGATTCTAATGTAGACGTTGGGCCGCATTCGATTATCGGAGAAAATGTTCAGATTGGGTCAGGAACGGTTATCGGTCCCCATGTCGTCATTCAGCCGTATGTTGAAATTGGCCCGGAATGCAATATATTTCAATATGCTTCCATCGGTGCAGTTCCTCAGGCATTAAAATTTGCAGGCGAGGAAACCCATGTTAAGGTCGGTCGGGGTACGGTTGTTCGTGAGTTTGTTACCATAAATAGGGGAACAGGATTTGGTGGCGGTATTACGGAAGTGGGTGAAGAGAATTTCCTCATGGCATATGTCCATATCGCCCATGACTGCAAAACCGGTAGAAACGTTATTTTAGCAAACAACGCAACATTAGCGGGTCATATCATCCTTGAGGACTTTGTGACGGTGGGGGGTCTGGTGGCGATTCATCAATTTGTTAGGATTGGCAACTATGCGTATGTTGGTGGAAAATCGGCAGTGGTGAAAGACATTCCTCCTTATGTTATTGCGGCCGGAGACCGTGCAAAATTGCACGGGTTAAACAGTGTGGGGCTAAAACGCCATGGATTTTCACAAGAGACGTTGTCTTTGTTGAAAAAGGCCTATAGGATTATCTTCAGGATCGGACTGACACTGAATGAGGCCATAGAAAGGGTTAAAGCAGAGGTAGAACAGGTCCCCGAAGTCAATGATTTGATCCGATTTATTAAATCTTCAAAGAGGGGAATTACAAGATAATCAGTTTTTTTTTGCTTATCCTATACACCCTGTCCCATTATCCTGACATTTTGCTAACGTTTCATCAACTGGTATATTAAAAATTAGTCACACGTTAGTTTTTGTTCAGGTATAATTAAATTTTTGCTGAAAGATCACGCCAAAGGCGGATAAAACTCGTGAATAAGGGCTCGTAATGAAAGAATCGGCCCGGGCTATTAATAAAGGACTTTGCTTTAACAGGGGGACATCCATAAAGTTAAATCGCATATGGTCCTTTCAAAACGATCCCTTATTCATTCAGACAGCGTCCAGGCAAAAATTTAAATATACCTGAAGCTCCTTTGGCGTTGATTTATCTTAAAGGACTAAACTATTACAAGAAATAATTTAAATTCGAGTCGTTAATTTATTTTCATGGGTATAGGGCTCATAGCAGGAAACGGCCAGTTTCCAATCCTTTTTTCAAAAGCTGCTAAAGCTAAAGGGTATCGTGTTTTTGCCGTTGCTCACAAAAATGAGACCAATGAAGGTCTGAACGATACCG
>JASFGF010000374.1:0-3550 GCA_050123915.1 Desulfobacterales bacterium
ACAGTATTTTGAGTTCTAAATAGAAAGGAGATTATCAAGGAAAAATGGCTGCTTATCTTAATCATGATGAAGAATTCATCAACAAATTAAGCGCATGATGCATTGTGGCTAAATACCAAAACGCCATTTCCCTTTCTGAGTCGGTGCTTTTAGAGAGTTTTCAAGCTGATGTAAAAAATGCATTCTGGGAATCTGCCTTGCACCAAAACGGGTCAAATGTTCGGTAGGGACCTGACAGTCTATCATGTCAAACGACAATTCTTTAAGATGTTCCACAAGTTTAACAAGCCCTACATTTGAAGCATTGCTGATTCGAGTAAACATGGATTCTCCGAAAAAACACTTCCCCAAAGAAACCCCGTATAACCCTCCTGCAAGATATCCCTGATGCCAGACTTCCACCGAATGGGCAAATCCTGAGTCATGAAGATTGCAGTAAGCATCTATCATTTCTTTAACGATCCAGGTTCCTTCATTTTTTTGCACCCGGACGTGTGCACACTCGTTGATGACCTCTTTAAAAGCCAGATCCATGGTCACACTGAACACGTCTTTTTTAATGATCTTTCTTAATGTTTTTGAAATTTTTATCTCATGGGGATACAATACAAGGCGGGGGTCGGGTGACCACCAAAGAATCGGTTCATTATTTGAAAACCATGGGAAAATGCCCATACGATAGGCAAGAAGAAGACGCTCCTGGCTCAGGTCACCGCCAACAGCCAGCAACCCATCTTTGGATGCAAGGTGGGGTGTCGGAAATTCGATTGTATCTGATAAAAGAAAAACAGGCACTCAGATATCATCAATTCGTTAAGCAGGACAACACGTTAGTGTTCCATCACTCCAGTGTTTCTGATACTCTAATTTTTTCACTTAACGACGTCTTGGCATTGTAGTTAAAAGTCAACTTTTCATTTTTAACATCAATAAAAACATTGCCGCCTTTATTAAGTCGCCCAAATAGAATCTCATCGGACAGGATATCTTTAATCTCGGTTTGTATCAACCGACTCAATGGTCTGGCGCCATAACGCGGATCATGCCCTTTTTGAGCCAGCCATGTCCGTGCATCCGAAGAAAGATGGATAGATACTTTTTTAGCAACAAGCTGTCCCTTGAGCTCATTCATAAACTTATCCACCACTTTTTTCATAATATCTTCATTCAATGCATTGAAATGAATGATACCGTCAAGACGATTTCTGAACTCTGGGCTGAAAAATTTTTCAATAGCTTTTTTTCCTTTATTTTCAGTATCATATTGCTTATCTCCGAAACCGATGGTTTGCGTGCTCATCTCCCGTGTACCGGCATTGGAGGTCATCATGATAATGACGTTTCTAAAGTCAGCCTTTTTGCCGTTATTGTCCGTCAGGGTTGCATGATCTAAAACCTGCAAAAGGATGTTAAACATATCCGGATGGGCTTTTTCTATTTCGTCAAACAAAAGCACGCTGTAAGGGTGCTTTCGGATATCATCCGTCAACAGTCCTCCCTGATCAAAGCCGATATAACCCGGAGGTGCACCGATCAAACGGGCCACGGCATGTTTCTCCATATATTCACTCATGTCAAATCGTAAAAAATGAACACCGAGGCTCCTTGCTACCTGCAGACTCACCTCTGTTTTTCCAACACCTGTTGGACCGGCAAATAAAAATGATCCAATGGGTCTTTCGGGTGTTCCGAGACCGGCACGGGAGCGCTTAATGGATGTGACCAAGGACTTTATGGCACTGTCCTGTCCAAAAACAACCTCTTTGATCTTTTCTTCAAGGTTCTCCAATTTTGTTTTGTCCGGGGTCGACACACTGATGGTCGGTATTCTGGCCATCTTTGCCACAATTTTTTCAATGTCTTTGGGATTGATCTTCTTTCTGTGTGGAGAATTGGACAATCGAACAAATGCGCCTGCTTCATCGATAACATCTATCGCTTTGTCAGGCAGATAGCGATCATTGATATATTTGGCAGAAAGTTCGGCCGCAGCTTTTAAGGCCTGATCCGTATAAGCAATGCCGTGGTGTTCCTCATAACGGGATCGCAGTCCCTTTAAAATTTGAACAGTTTCTTTAACCGGAGGTTCTAAAATTTCGATTTTCTCAAATCTGCGTGAAAGGGCACGGTCTTTTTCAAAGAAATTTTTATAATCTTCATAGGTTGTAGATCCTATACACCGAAGCTCACCGGTTGCCAAGGCTGGTTTCAATATATTAGACGCATCCATGGAACCTCTGCTGGTAGCCCCGGCACCAACTGTCGTATGAATTTCATCGATAAATAAAATAGCATCTTTTTTCTTTTTCAAAGAAGACAAAACACCTTTTAAACGCTCTTCAAAGTCACCCCTAAACTTCGTACCGGCGAGCAAACCGCCAAGATCAAGAGAATAAATTCGAACATTTTTAAGCAATTCAGGAATAGATCCATCATTTATCCGAATGGCCAGGCCTTCGGCCATTGCTGTTTTGCCGACACCGGGGTCTCCAACAAAAATTGGATTGTTCTTGCGCCTACGGCATAGCACCTGAACGGTCCGTTCCATTTCAAGGTCTCTTCCGATTAAGGGGTCCAACTTTCCCAGGGCTGCATATTTTACGAGATCGATGGTAAACGCTTCCAGTGGATCGGTCTTTCGCTTCTTCTCTCTTTTTTCTGTTTTTACAAATGGATCCAATCCCTTATCCATTGGTTTGGAAACATTATGAGAAATGTAACTCAAAACATCAAGACGGGTAATCCCTTCTGAACTCAGAAAATATTCAGCGTGAGAATCTTCTTCCTGAAAAATCGAGGCCAGTATGTCACTCACATCCACCTGCTGCTTTTCTGCAGATCTGACATGATTAATCGCTCTCTGGATGACCCTTTGAAAACCAACGGTCTGCTGGAGGACATATTCGTTTTCTTCAGGAACACTCTCCATCTGTTGGCTTAGAAATAATTCAAGCGCATTTTTAATATTTTCAACGTTACCGCCACAATTTTCAATAATTTCTATACCTTCGCTGTCATATAAAATAGCAAAAAGCAGGTGTTCTACACAGACGTACTCGTGGCGTCTTCTCTTTGCTTCTCTTACTGCAAAACCGAGAGTTTCGCTAAGTTCTTTGCTGATCATTGGTCTATTCTTTCTCCATTGTACACTTCAGGGGGAAACCGTGTTGTCTGGCCAGGGTATGAACGGAATTCACTTTGGTTTCCGAGACTTCATAAGTATATACACCACAAATCCCGATACCTTTGTGGTGAACGTTCAACATGATCCTCACTGCATCTTCCGGCGATTTCTTAAAAACGATCATCAGAATTTCAACCACAAACTCCATGGTCGTGTAATCGTCATTGTGCAGGAGCACTTTGTACATTGAAGGCTCATCAATATCATCCCTGACTTCTGAAATGACATCTTCTTCTAGTTCAGGGCTGTCGCCGTTCATCGAATCATTTTCCATGATTCGCCCCTTGAAGAATTTGGTCCGAACCCTCTGTTTCAATAAAATCAAACCTGAAATGAGCAGGGTTGGAACGCTTACTTTTAAATATT
>JASFGF010000375.1:0-3543 GCA_050123915.1 Desulfobacterales bacterium
CATTTTCAAACCACGCTGGGGGGCCTTTTATCAAACCCCCCTTGATACCCATCTGAAACGTCTCAATGTTTCTACACTGATCTTTATTGGCTGCAATTACCCTAATTGTCCTCGAACTTCCATATACGAAGCCAGCGAAAGAGACTACAAAATTGTCCTGGTTGAGGACGCTGTGTCCGGTCTTTATCCAAAAGGGTCGGCAGAAATGAAGAACATCGGTGTTTTTCTCATGAAAAGTTCTGACGTTCTGGTACGGATTCGTTCATGACGAAACATTTAGAAATAACACTTTCCTGCCGTAAAGACTTTCAATCAGCTTGTCATGGCCTTTCTCGGAATAACATTTTGTTTCAGCCACAGAACCATCCTGCGGATTGCTGAAATTGTAACCGCAAGCAATTCAATCGGAACATTTTTTTAAACTGCTATAGCCAAATTGTTCAATCCACTTCTTCCCACCATGTTGAATACAACGTTCAAAACCCTCGATAAGATAAAAAGATTCCCAATATGTTTTGTTAAATGTTGATTGTAAATTTCTTTAAATTACAAATCCTTAAAGCTTTCAGGTTTTAGCTCGATTCTCAACAATGTTATCCGGCGATAATTTCACCTTTCGAAGACCTGTTTAACAGTCTATATCTGTTATTTACCTCCACTTTTATCCACTTTAAAGTGATTCTTCTAATTTTGTTTTAACATTTTTGAATTATTATAAAAAAATATTACATATTCATTCATTTTTTCTTGACATTTATTGAAAAATGTACTTTTAAACGAAAAAGGTGGTTCAAAGTGGTTTTTAGGGGAGATATATGTTTCGAGGAAGCTCATTTCATACCATCGATTCAAAAGGGCGTATTATCATTCCGGCCAGATTCCGTGATGTCATAAAAGCAGATGGATCATATGGTGTTATGCTTTCCAGAATGGACGGGGCGCTGATCGCATACACCTATGATGAATGGCGAAAAATTGAAAACCGTATATTGTCCCTGGCCGAAAAAAGCGAAAGCATGCGTCGATTCAGAAGGGTTTTTATCGGAGGGTCTTTTGAATGTCCCTGTGATAAACAAGATCGTATTTTGATTCCACAGAACCTGAGAGAATATGCAGGATTTGAAAAGGACATTGTACTGGTTGGCGTCCTCGATCATTTTGAAATCTGGTCACGAGATAGCTGGAACCGAGAAAATATGGATCTGGAAAAAGACATGAAAAAGGAGGACGTAAGAAACGAAATTGCAAAGTTAGGGCTCTGATCATATGCCGCTTAAACATATTCCGGTAATGATTCCTGAAGTGCTCTATTATCTCAACTGCAAGCCCGGCAAGATCTATGTTGACGGTACGCTGGGAGGTTCGGGGCACGCCAGGATGATTTGCCGAAACATTTCTCCGAGCGGCGTTTTTATCGGCATTGATCAGGATGTTGATGCCGTCAAAAATGCGGAAAACATTTTAAAATCGTTCGATTTAAGCATCCGCCTCTTTCACGGTAATTTTATAGATCTTCCCGTGTTTCTAAGACAGCTTAAAATAAAATCGGTGGACGGTATTCTTCTGGATCTCGGGATTTCACTCCATCAAATTGAATCCAGCGGGCGTGGCTTCAGTTTTCTAAGAGACGAACCACTCGATATGAGAATGAATAAAACGTCGAGAACAACCGCTGAAGATCTGATTAACAGGATGGATGAAAAAAATCTTAAACAGATTTTTCGAGAATACGGGGAAGAACGATATGCGGGGCAAATCGCAAAAAAAATCGTACGGTCAAGAAAGCAAAACGCAATAATATCCAGTAGTCAATTGGCACGAATCGTATGCGATGCCGTTCCAAAGTCATCATCATTTCATCAAAAAATTCATCCGGCAACACGGGTTTTCATGGCACTTAGAATCGCTGTCAACAAGGAGCTGGAAATGCTCAATGTATTCATGGAAAACGTTGCAGAGCTTCTAAACTCCAAAGCTCGCCTGTGTGTTCTGTCTTTTCATTCTCTTGAAGACCGGATTGTAAAACATCGATTTAAAGCCCTTGAAAAAGGATGTGTCTGTCCCTCAGATTTTCCGAAATGTGTCTGCAACCAAAAACCGGTTTTTCGTTTGCTGACGAAAAAAGTCGTACGTCCTTCAAAAGAAGAGATTGAAAGAAACCCCATGGCGAGAAGCACAAGGCTAAGAGCAGCGGAAAAGATATGATGGCCCGTAAAACACGTAAAAAAAACGGCAATGTAAAAATAACGGGTATATGGATTATTTTCATGGTTGTATTTATCGCCGAACTCTTCCTGTATACGTGGTGCCGTGTCAACTATATCGATGTGGGATATGAAATTTCAAAAGAAACCAAGAAACAGCATGAGCTTATCGCCTTGCAGAATAACTTAAAGATCGAGCTGGCAAGCTTGAAGTCTCCGGAACGGATCGCAAAAATTGCGAAAGATCAACTTGGATTGAAAGCACCCACGAAAAGCCAGACGATTATTATTCCATGATTCGGATTTGATATGAAACATATAAAATTACGTGTAATTATCATTGGGGCCTTTTTCACCTTCTTTTTTATTATCATCGGTGTCAAGGCCATGTACCTTCAGGTTTTTCGAGGCTCCTGGCTGTCCCAGAAGGCTGCAGATCAATACGAAGTGTCTTTTAAATCTTCGGGGAAACGTGGAACCATTTTCGACAGAAACCTCAGGGAAATGGCGGTGAGCATTGATGTGATATCTATTGCTGGACATCCGCAACAGATAAAACATCCTAAAAGCGCAGCAAGGTCGCTTTCAAAAGCCCTTAAAATAGACCGCAGAGTGCTTGCTAAAAAATTAAATTCTAAAAAAAAGTTCGTATGGATCAAAAGAAAGGTCACACCGAAAGAGGCTGAAGCCGTCAAAAAGCTTAACATGGACGGTCTTGATTTCATTCCTGAACATAAGCGTTTTTATCCTAACAAAACACTTGCCGCCCAGCTCATTGGATTTACTGATATTGATGATCATGGTTTGGAAGGTATCGAATTTAATTATGACGACGATCTCAGCGGTGAGGTGTTCCAATACACGGTGTTAAGAGATGCCCACGGCCGTGGATTTGAAGCTGAGAATATGACCGGTCTATCCTCCAGCGGCAAAAATCTCGTTCTTACCATTGACAGTATGATCCAGTACATTGCTGAAAAAACGCTTGACGAGACCGTGAAAAAATTTTCGGCAACATCCGGAATGGCCATTGTTATGGTTCCCAAGACCGGTGCCATATTGGCGATGGCGCATGTTCCTTTATTCAATCCAAATGCATTAAAAAGGTCCAACAGGAAGAATTGGAGAAACAGGATTATCACCGACCCGTTTGAACCGGGTTCAACCATGAAGATTTTCAGCGCGGCGGCGGCCATAGAATCCGGCAGCAGCTCTCCAAGCAGCATCTTTTTTTGCGAGAACGGTGCCTACAAGATGGGGAGACATGTTATCCACGACACCCATGAGCATGGATGGCTTTCTCTGCAGCAGATTATCAAATATTCGAGCAATATCGGCG
>JASFGF010000376.1:0-3542 GCA_050123915.1 Desulfobacterales bacterium
CAGGCTCAGGTCCGGCTCAACAACGATTCGCCCCATTGAATCCAATTCACCTTTAAGCTGCTGATTAAGACTCGAGGCCCTAATGCCTGCCGCCCAAAGAACTGTGGCGGCATCAATTCTTTCGTCTCCCATATCGACACCATCGGCGTCGATGTTTGTCACTTTTCTAAGGGTCAATACTTGAACACCCAAATTTTCCAAATGACGATTTGCACGTAAAGAAAGCTTTTCTGAAAAATTAGGTAAAATTCTGGGACCCGCTTCGATCAGGATAATACGGGTTCGTTTTGGATCAATATTTCTAAAATCTTTTGCAAAAGTAAAGCGGCTTAATTCCGCTATAGCACCTGCCAACTCAACACCTGTGCTGCCAGCGCCCACGATAACAAATGTTAGCAGCTTTACTTTTTCATCGATGTCATTTTCTGTTTCTGCATTTTCGAATGCAGTGAGAACTCTTCGCCTAATTTCGATGGCCTGCTCGATGGTTTTAAGCCCCGGAGCGTTTTCCTCCCATGCTTCATCCCCAAAATAGAAGTGACGAGCACCACAGGCCATAATAAGGTAATCATACCTGAATTCTCCCACATTCGTTTGAACGGATTTAGCCTCGGCATTAATTTTGTGAACTTTTCCCTGAAACACTTTGATATTATTATGCCTTGAAAAGATATTGCGAATGGGAACCGCAATTTCGGCAGGACTCAGCGCCGCCGCCGCAACCTGATATAATAAAGGCTGAAAAAGGTGATAATTTTTCTGATCGATGATAATCAGCTCTATCCCTTTTGATCCGGCAAATACTTTCGCTGCATTAAGACCGGCAAATCCGCTTCCCAAGATAAGTACTCGTGCCATGAACGACTCAATAAATGATATTCTATTTGTCAAAATATTTTTTCAGCATATCCACATTTTCTTCATGCTGTTTTTTTATCGCTTCCAAAAACCAGTATGCTGATCCGGCGGGCAGATTAAAACGGAATTCCTTAATTTTACGCGTGACCCATGCTTGACCGCGAATCAGAAGCTGTATCTTTTCATCCAGAGTATTCAGTGCACGTATTTTGTCCACAAATGGGCCTGTTTTTTCGCTGGGCTTGGCATTGAGATCATGAATAAGGCTTATTAAAATTCGGCAGTTGACACCTTCATCCCGTAAGAACTTTTTCAAAACAGGCTTTAATCGTCGATCCTCGACCTGTATGTTCAGTTCACTCAAGACCGTTACACCAGCGCGTTCCGCTTCGAGCAGCATGTTGTAAAAATCTAAAAGTGCCGTTGTTTCGGTTTTACTCACCATGATTCTCCTTGCCGACGGGTTCGTATGAACCGCCTGTAATGATAATCTCCGCAACCGTTACAGTGGCGTCTTTGACAAGCCCTGCATTGTGTCATTACATTGCGGGTGTCTCCCTGATAGTCAATTCTGCAGGCACCGAATAAGAATTGAGTATTCTCTGTTATCTTTCCATTTCCTGTCGATGTTTAAACTTAACAATGTGTTAAACAAAAACTAAGACCACTAAAATGAAAGTCAATAAAATAGTTCATTGTTGTTGTTTCTACCTTTGATTGGGATGTTGACATGATATGGTGTTCATCCAAAGACCCTAATTAGTGTCCATTCATGGATTCAAAATGAACACTAATTAAGCCTGTTGAGTCAAAGACGATTGGGTAAAAAATCCGCTGAAGCCATTCTGTTGAGCGGTCATGCAGATAATAAAAAACGAATAAATGTCTTGACAAGGACGAAAAAATGCGAGAGTAAGAGATATCTAACTTACCATAATCAATAGATATTTCGAATTTCATTAGATTTATCGTGGCAAAAGATGTTAAGGAGTGTAATTATGCCGATATATGAGTTTAAATGTTTAAAATGTGAAGAATTTATTGAACTGCTCGTCATGAATAAGGATGAGGAAATCGAACTCAAATGCCCAAAATGTGAGTGCGAGGAGCTTGAGCGGGTTCTCAGTTCAACCAACTATAGTATGACTGATGGTTCCGGAAAAAGTCAGGGAGTTAAATCCCAGACCAGAACCTGCACAAGTGGTTCGTGTACCACCTATGAAGTTCCCGGTCATACACGCTAATGCGTTCTCCAAATTTGAGCGAAACGAACGAACTTGATGCTGATTTACGATGATATATACGCCTGGAAAGGATGGGGCGGCAAGCTTAAACTCGGTAGTGGAAAATGCAGGCTCCGCATCTATGACCTCAAAAAGGGGAATAATAAAGGCTTGATGCATATCAGGCCGATGATCGTTGTGGTTTCCGATGTCAAAGATAGTAAAATGTCGGTCAGAAGCTGCACCAGTCATATTGCCACTCTCGTCGCAAAGGAGTTTAACATCGATCCCCATCGCATGCTCTGGGTAGAGTACTATCCGGAACATAAATATGGCGCCGGTGAAACACATACCATACCCGAGAAATTTGATGCTGTTGAATTTAACTGGCATGGAGACAAGGCCATTCAGCCAAAATGGCGGCCGCTGATGTCACCGCTTTTGGATGAGATTAAAAAACTGATTCGCGAATGATAGCACTTAAATTAAGCGATGGTCGAGTTTGTCGGAGATGCCAGGCATGGGACATACAGCCGTAGTCTGCTACTGCAAATGTCTCATAACGCAGCAGATTCGATAAATTCGACCATCCCGAAGGGTTTCAAATAGTGACAACTTTTTTAAATAAATGATGGGTCGGAGAGTTTTTCAAAATAGTCGCTCCATCCCGTCTTCTAAACGTAGTCTGTACGATTCGGAAGCTAATCCTTAAGGGTTTAGAAAAGAAACTTCATGAGGGCTCAAATAAATACGTTTATCTATTGGATGAGGCCTATTAGCGATTTTAGCAATTTGTATTTATATATAAGTATTAATTTTATATATTTCTGTCACTATTTGAAACGCTCAATTTAGGTTAAAAGAGGTAGATATGGCCTTTGGTTTGGCGCTCATTATTATATTCGGACTTAGTGCGGATTATCTCTTCAAACGTATCAAATTGCCCGGTCTGATCGGAATGCTGATTGTCGGGATTCTGGTCGGACCCTATGTGTTGAACTTTATGTCTCCTGAAATGATGAAAGTCTCGGGAGATTTCAGGAAAATAGCCCTCATCGTAATTCTTCTCCGGGCAGGTTTTGAACTCCGTCGCGATGCTTTGAACCGGGTGGGACGTGCAGCGGTCACCATGAGTGCGATTCCGGCTGTTTTCGAAATTGTCGGCGTTGTGCTTGTGGCCCCCAAACTGCTCCATATTAGCTACCTCGAAGCCACTATCCTGGGGTGCATATTGGGTGCTGTCTCTCCGGCGGTTGTGGTTCCCCTGATGATCGATTTTATGGATCGGGGAAGGGGGGCTAAAAAGGGAATACCCACCCTGGTTCTTGGGGCCTCTTCACTGGACGATGTTTTTGTCATTGTTCTTTTTACCGTGTTTTTGGGAATGTACGGTGGGGAACAGACCCATCTTCTATGGAAGCTTTCTGAAATACCCATTTCCATTGTTTTAGGGATTATCGT
>JASFGF010000377.1:0-3534 GCA_050123915.1 Desulfobacterales bacterium
TAAATTCAGTGCAATTATGGGACATGAATATCTGTCCAGGACCCTTCAAAATTTCGGTTTCGGGTCGAAAACCGGAATCGACTGCCCCGGTGAAACCCCCGGCAACCTGCCCCCTTTTAGACGATGGACAAAAGTGGATGCCGGAACCATCTCTTTTGGGCAAGGGGTTTCGGTTTCCGCCTTACAGCTTATCGCCGCCACATCTGCGGTAGCAAATAAAGGAATCCTCATGAAGCCTTATGTTGTTCAGGCGATTACCGATCATAACGGCCGGCTGATCGAGAGCTTTGGTCCAAGGAGAATCAGAAAGGTAATTTCAGAAAAAACCGCCGAAACATTAAGCAGAATCATGCAGACGGTCATTACCGAAGGCGGAACCGGTGTCAATGCCGCCCTCGAAGGATATTCCGTTTGCGGCAAAACCGGCACTGCTCAAAAAATCGACGATAACGGCAGGTATTCTTATGAGAAATACGTGGCATCCTTTGTAGGATTTGCACCTGCGGAAAACCCGAAAATCGCTGTTTTGGTGGTTGTTGATGAACCCGAAAAACAGCATTACGGGAGTATTGTTGCAGCACCTGCATTTAAAGCCATCGCTCAGAAAACACTTGACTATATGCATATAGCGCCGAAAAGAAAAACCGACAAATTAATGGTCTCTCTGAGGAGATAAAGAAAAGGATGCGGCTTTCAGAATTATTAAAAACTGTCGATCCTGTTAGATTTTACGGTTTAAAGGCAGAACAAAACAAGCATATTTCGGATATCCGAAACTCGGAGAACTCTGATCCGGATGCCGGATTTTTGCTTTCACCGGACCCCGAGATAAGCTCCATCCATTACAGGGCTCAGGATGTTCATCCGGGCGGACTCTTTGTTGCCATAAAGGGGCTTGTTGCCGACGGCCATAACTTTATCGATGAAGCACTGGCAAAAGGTGCATCAGCTGTTGTTACCCAAAAACCCGTGAAAAGTGAATCCATCATTATCGAAGTCGAAAATACCAGAAAAGCCTTAGCCGCCATATCCGTCCGATTTTTTAAAAATCCATCGGAAAAACTTTTTTTAATTGGTATCACAGGTACTAACGGAAAGACAACCACTGCATTTTTAATCGAACAGATTCTTCATAAAACAGGTATTCATGTGGGCGTTATCGGAACTTTAAACTACAGATATGCCGGTAAGACGTTTGAAAATTCCATGACAACCCCCGAATCTTTTGATCTCCAAAAAATCCTGGCAGAAATGTTAGATAACGGAGTGACCCATGTGGTCATGGAAGTTTCTTCACATGCCCTCGACCTATACAGAGTTCATCACTGCAAATTCGATCTCGTAGTATTTACCAATCTGACCCAGGATCATCTGGATTATCATAAGGACATGGATTCCTATTGGTCCTGTAAAAAGAGGCTTTTCACAGAAATCCTCGATATTAAAACAGAAAATGATCGGGTGCAGGCCATCATCAACCAAAATGACGAAAGAGGAAGAGAACTTAGTCATCACCTCGAATCAGGTCTTGGCAGAGCGTCTGTGCTCTCTACAGGCTTTTCAGCCAACAATCGCATACGGCCCGAAAATTTCAGTTACGATTTGGGCGGCATTATCGGTGAAATTTCCACCCCTAACGGCGCTTTTACGTTCAAATCACATCTTGTGGGACTGCATAATCTGGAGAACATTCTCTGCGCCACAGGCGTGGGCATTGCTCTCGGTCTTTCAGTGGACGCCGTCAAACACGGCATTGAATCGGTTAAAGCCGTTCCCGGGCGTCTCGAATCAATTCCCAATGATCACCACCGATTTGTATATGTGGATTACGCTCATACACCGGATGCGCTTGAGAATGTGCTCGCTTCGTTACGAGAATGCACTCCGGGCCGGCTTATTTGCGTATTTGGTTGCGGCGGCAACCGGGACAAGGCAAAGCGACCTCAAATGGGTGACATCGCCGGAAGGTATTCTGATCTTGTGGTGATCACATCGGACAATCCAAGAAACGAACCCCCCATTGAGATTATCGACCAGATTCTTGGGGGTACAAAAAGATCGATGCCTCATGCGTTTACACCATCGGATTTTAATGAGAATGTTCCCATAAAAGGATATGTGGTTGAGCCGGATCGAAAAAGCGCCATTACTCTTGCCATAAAAGTGTCCAGACCCAACGATGCGATCCTGATCGCGGGAAAGGGGAACGAACCCTACCAAATCATCGGAAACAAAACCATTTCCTTTGATGACAGAAAAGAAGCCAAAGAAGCCCTTTCAACGTTGAACTTAAAAAGTTTCGGACCTAAAACAAGATCCAACCCGAAGGTCCTGTCTGAAAATCCAAAACCTGTAAATGCCGATCTAATCCCATGGCGTGTTGCTGAAATTATAGATGCCACCGGAGGACAGTTGTTTTGCGGGGATCCGACACACACGTTCACCGGCGTTTCCATTGATTCTCGAAAGATATCTACCGATGATCTTTTCATCGCCATTAAAGGGGAGGTTCATGACGGCCATGGTTTTGTAGACAGTGTTATTGAACAGGGCGTCAAAGGATGTTTGATCGACCAAAATAAAGCCCACATGCTCTCCAAACCAGAATGGTCAGTTACCGGTGCAGTTTGTATCACTGTAGATGATACAACTAAAGCGCTGGGTGATATGGCAGCATTTAATAGAAGACGCACACCCGTTTCGGTGATTGCCATCACAGGGTCAAATGGGAAAACCAGCACCCGAAAAATGGTTTCAGACGTGGTTTCCCGCCGGTTTTGCACATTGTCGACCCAGGGGAATTTAAACAATGACATCGGACTTCCCCTAACGCTGCTGAATCTGAGCAGAGACCACCAATGGGCTGTTGTAGAATTGGGAATGAACAGACCCGGGGAGATCCAACGGCTGGCTGAAATCTGTCTCCCGGATATTGGCCTTATTACGAATATCGGTCCTGCGCACCTTGAAGGCTTGGGTTCAATGGAAGCGGTCACAAAGGCCAAAGGTGAGCTGCTGGGAAAAATCAAGCCGGACGGTACGGCGATTCTCAATGCAGATGATCCGAGGCTAATGAAACTGGCGGATGCCGCATCCATAAATGTATTGTTTTTCGGCATGTCCGAAAATGCCGCAATCAGAGCTGAATCGGTTGAGGAGAAAGAAGGAGGGCTCTCTTTTTCCCTCGTGTTACCTGATGAAACGATTTTGGTTCATCTTCAAACGCCGGCAATGTTTATGATTTCAAATGCTCTGTCGGCTGCGGCCGCAGGGCATCTTTTGGGTTTAACCGCTTTTGAAATCAAGAACGGACTTGAAGTCTTCAAACCGGTTCAAGGCAGGATGAACATCCATCATACCCGTAAAGGAATCCATATTATCGACGATACATACAATGCCAATCCAGGTTCAATGCAGGCCGCCATCATCACGCTTACCTCATTGAAAGGAAAGAATAGAGGGTTTCTGATTGCCGGCGATATGCTTGAACTGGGAGAACACTCTGCGTCCATGCATCAAAAGATAGGCGCTGTT
>JASFGF010000378.1:0-3526 GCA_050123915.1 Desulfobacterales bacterium
TGATCACCAATAAAGGGTTTGAAGACATCATCGAAATCGGACGCCAAAACCGGACACGGCTCTATGATCTGGCATACCGTAAGGAACCTCACATCATTCCTTCGGAACTAAGATTCGGACTCTATGGCCGAATTCTTCAAACCGGTGAAGAACTCAGACCGCTGGATATGGAAACAGCCAAAGACATGGTTTCTCGCCTTAAGGAACTGGATATCGAATCCGTGGCCGTGTGCTTCCTTTTTTCTTATGTGAATCCCTTGCACGAAAAAAAAATACGAGAATTGCTCGAACATTCGGGCCTCCAGGTATCTTTGTCCCATGAGATTCTTGCCGAGTTCAGAGAGTTTGAAAGAACGTCCACCACGGTGATCAATGCCTATGTATCGCCGAAGATGCAGCGGTATATCGGATTTCTGACAGATCATCTGGACACCGGGGACACCCTGGGAATTATGCAATCCAACGGCGGCAGCATTTCTGTTGAGACGGCCATGAAGGAATCGGTGAGAACCATTCTCTCCGGACCTGCCGGAGGGGCGGTGGGGGCCTACGAGATCGCCAAGATGGCCGGATACACCAAACTGATTACCTTTGATATGGGAGGAACATCAACGGATGTTTCTTTAATTGACAGCGACCTGTCATTGACCCTTGAATCCAGCATTTCAGGTTATCCTGTCAAAGTGCCGATGATCGACATCCATACGGTAGGTGCCGGAGGCGGTTCCATCGCAAGACTGGATGATGCCGGAGCTCTCAAAGTGGGACCGGAGAGTGCCGGTGCCGATCCCGGCCCCATCTGTTACGGCAAAGGAGACGGCATCACCGTCACCGATGCCAATCTCTATCTTGGAAGGTTGATTCCGGAGCATTTTCTCGGCGGCAGGATGACATTGGAACAGAAGCGGCTGGCTTTTTATTTCGAAAAAATGATCGAAAACACCGAACTTTCCGCCCAAGAACTGTCCGAAGGTATACTGGATGTGACCAATGCCGCGATGGAACGGGCCATACGCGTCATCTCCGTGGAAAGAGGATATGATCCCAGGGAATTTACACTTTTTTCATTTGGCGGTGCCGGAGGGATGCACGCAGCATTTTTAGCAAGACTTTTGAGCATACCCAAAGTGCTGCTTCCTCAAAATCCGGGCATTCTCTCAGCCATCGGGATGTTGATGGCCGATGTTGTTAAAGACTATTCCTTGACGGTGATGCAGAATCAGGAGACGGTTACTTTTTCATCGCTGTCCGGAATGTTCCAAACAATTGAAGATAAGGGAGATAAGGATCTTCAGGCCGAAGGGATTTCCGAGGAAAAAATACTTCTCGAAAGATATCTCGACATGCGTTATGAGGGGCAATCTTATGAAATTATTGTTCCTTTTGACGAGGAGTATGTTGAACGATTTCATAAACTCCACGAAAAAACTTACGGATACAGAAACGAAGACAAAGCCATCGAAATCGTGAATATCCGGCTTCGGGCAAGGGGGATGCCTGAAAAGCCAACGTTTAAAAAAGCGACGAAAATGGAAAAGAAACTTTCTGCTGAAACATTCCTTGGAGAGCAGGAGGTCGTATTTGATCGTCGCCGGATACGAACGAAAATTATCGCAAGGGAAAAGCTGAAAAGCGGAAACCGAATCCAGGGTCCGGCTGTTGTGGTGGAATATTCTTCAACCCTTGTCATCCCTCCTTTTGCTTCGGCGCATGTGGATGAATACGGCAACATTGTCATGGAAATCATTTAATAACAGGGGAACATATGCAACCCAATCCAATCCTTTTGGAAGTTTTTAAAAATCGATTTGCTTCCATCTCGGAAGAGATGGGGGTCACTCTGACCCGGACCGCTTTTTCTCCAAATATAAAGGAAAGACGGGATCTGTCCTGCGCCGTGTTTGATCGCACCGGAGATATGATCGCGCAGGCAGCTCATATCCCTGTGCACCTGGGCTCCATGCCCATGTCGGTCAAGGCAGCCATTGAGAGTGTAACATGGGAAAAAGGGGATATGGTCATTTTGAACGATCCGTTCAAAGGGGGAACCCATCTGCCTGATATTACGTTGGTATCGGCTGTTTTTTCACACGGTGGAAACCCTGTTTTTTTCGTTGCCAACAGGGCGCATCATGCGGATGTGGGAGGGATGACGCCCGGGTCCATGCCCCTTTCCACCTCAATTTTTCAAGAGGGCATTATTATCCCCGCCCTGAAGTTGGTCGAGCAGGGAACCATCGATAAGAAGATCATGGGCTTTTTGTTAAACAATGTCAGGACTCCAATGGAACGTGAAGGAGACTTTGCGGCTCAGATGATGGCCAATATTACGGGTGTGCGAAGAACCGAAGAGCTCATTGAAAAGTACGGGCTTGAAGATACCCTGTTTTATGCCGGCGCCCTAATGGATTATGCCGAACAGTTGACGCGAAAGACCATCCAGGAAATTCCGGACGGCACTTATACGTTTGAGGACTTTATGGACGACGATGGTATTTCGGATCACAACATCAAGCTTCAGGTTAAAATCATGATCCGCAATGATACGGCAACCCTTGATTTTAGGGGATGTGACCGTCAGGTTCACGGGAGTATCAATGCGGTGTATGCCATCACCCTTTCGGCGGTTCTTTATGTTTTTCGGTCACTGGTTTCAACAGACATTCCCACCAATGCCGGATGTATGAGGCCGATCGAGGTTCTGACCCGTAAAGGAACCATCGTGGACGCCCGTTTCCCGGCGGCCGTGGCCGGAGGAAATGTGGAATTATCCCAGCGGATCGTAGATGTGGTATTGGGAGCCCTTTCTCATGCCCTTCCGGACAAGATCCCCGCTGCCAGTCAGGGCACCATGAACAACGTGACCATCGGTGGTGTCGATTCCCGGAACAACCGTGCGTTTGCATATTACGAAACCATTGCCGGCGGGCTCGGCGCATCTTTAAAATGTGATGGTGAAAGTGCGGTTCATTGCCACATGACCAACACCCTGAATACGCCTGTGGAGGCCCTGGAATACAGTTATCCATTTTTAGTCAAAGAATATTCCATACGTCGCGGAACCGGCGGAAACGGTAGACGCAAAGGCGGGGACGGTATTGTTCGTGAAATTGAATTGCTTTCAGATGCCCAGGTGACGGTACTGTCTGAAAGGAGACGGATCCCCCCGTACGGACTTTCTGGGGGAAAACCGGGTGATGTGGGGAAAAACATCATTTTCAGAAAAAAAATACAGGAGCATAAAGGGGGTAAATTCTCAGTATCCTTAAACAAAGGAGACCGCCTTCGTATTGAGACTCCCGGAGGCGGCGGGTATGGCAGACCAGAATAAAAAAAAGAGGTGCTTCTCCAATTTAGTTGGAGAAGAGGGTCCAAGGAATCAAGGGGTCAAGGATTCAAAGGTTTGTTTTCTAAAGACTTTATCAGCGCCTTTTACATTCTTTCGATTTCTACGATGTCTATTTTAGTGTACCCAATTCACCTTTTTCAATGAAATCTAAATCCCCTGCTCATAATATCTGCGTTT
>JASFGF010000379.1:0-3519 GCA_050123915.1 Desulfobacterales bacterium
ATGGGAAGAGATCTGGGACTGTGCCACCCGAATTCGCCATATATTCTTGAAAAAGCAGATCACCGGCACCCTCCAATCATATTTAACCGAGAAAATTCAATCCCGCTTCAGCGGCAAAACCCTTGCCATCCGATCATCGGCACCGGACGAGGATGCTTCAGGTTCCTCTTTTGCGGGCTTGCATGAATCCTTTGTCAATGTGTGGGGAACATCATTGATTCTGGATCACATTCGATTGGTCTGGACATCATTGTGGTCTGATGCTGCCCTCCTTTACCGACAGGAAATCGGATTGGACGTTGAAAAAAGCGCAATGGCCGTTGTGCTTCAGGAAACGGTGACAGGACATCGATCCGGTGTGGTTTTCAGCCAGAATCCCAATGACAAGACCCAGGTCATTATTGAATCTGTTTACGGACTGAACCAAGGACTTGTGGATGGGGGGGTAGAACCGGATCGCTGGGTTCTGGATCGTGACAAAAAAACGGTGCTGTCCCACAAACCGGCTCAAAGGGAACATTGGATGATTCCATCGGAACATGGCGTGGAGATGGCCCGATTGCCTGAAGATTTGGCAGGGAGACCTCCCCTGAGCAGTGAAGAGGCACTTGGTATATGTGATTTGGCATACCGGGCGGAAGCGTTATTTAAAGTCCCGCAGGATGTTGAATGGACCATTAAAAATGGTACGTTATACGTCCTCCAATCGCGTCCTATAACAACCCTGTCGCCAGATGAAACAGACGATAAACGTGCCTGGTATCTCAGCCTGCACCGAAGCGTTGAAAATCTAAAAACGCTTCGTACCACCATTGAAGAAACGCTGATTCCTGAAATGATAAAAACGGCCAAAGATCTGACGGAACAAGATATTACGGTTTTATCCAATCGAGAATTGGCGGATGAGGTCAGACGGCGCTGGAAGATTAACCAGCACTGGGTCAACACCTATTGGGAAGAGTTTATTCCGTATGCCCATGGGGTTCGCCTTTTTGGTCAGTACTATAACGATGCCATGCGGCCGGATGATCCGTATGAGTTCATGAATCTTCTCACCCAAACCAAAATGGTAAGCCTTGAAAGAAACCATTTGATGGAAGATTTGGCATCCATGGTTCGCGAAGATCGTCAGCTTTTTGAACGTTTAAAAACCGGGGAACTGTTAGATTTCGATTTGGAATTCGGAGAAAAGGTGAATCAGTTCATCGAAAAATTTGGGGATCTGTCCTGTGCCGTCACCGGCGGCACAGAATGTGCCACGGATACACGGCCGCTTTTTAAACTGTTGTTGGAGATGGCGGTCAATCCGTCTTCATTGTCATCTCGTAAAAAGCCGAAAGACGCACTGGCATTGCAGCAGAGATTTCTCGAACGTTTTCAAGGCTCCAAGCGCAAAGAAGCCGAGGAACTGTTGGATCTTGCGCGCAGCAGCTATCGCCTTCGAGATGACGATAATATATATCTGGGTAAAATTGAAGCGCAACTGTTAAGCGCTGTGAAGGAGGCAACGTCCCGTGTTGAAAATTCCGAGTCTCGGGGGACACACAAATCCGAACTTGACGATCTCAAATCGGTGATTCATGATTTGGATTATGGCAACAGGCAGCAGGAACTGGCAGTATCCAGTAACGAATATGGATTTAAGGTAAATCCCAGGCAGCTTGTGGGACAGCCGGCCGGACCGGGATTGTCCAAGGGTAAAGCCCGGGTCGTTCGCCATCATTTGGATTTGCAGGATTTTAAAAACGCTGAAATTCTTGTTTGCGATTCGGTGGACCCGAATATGACATTTGTAATACCCTTGGCTGCAGGCGTTATTGAACGCCGGGGTGGAATGCTGATTCACGGGGCCATTATTGCCAGGGAATACGGATTGCCGTGTGTCACCGGCATACCGGATGCAACGTCTTTGATTCATACCGGCGACGACATTACTGTGGATGGGTTTTTGGGGATTGTTACCATTTCACAAAAAGACCGTTGAAAAACACCCTTTTTTGCCCAATACCATCGTCCCCTATGATCGGGATCTACAAGACGTTCCGAAAGGTTCAAATTTGAGTCCTCGAAATACTTGATGTATGTTTGTGGTTAAAACTTTCGCACTCCCTTCCGGGCCGGAGGCTTGATCTTGAATCCCGCAAAAAGCGGGAGACATTTTTTCAAAGTCCTTTCAGAGACATAAAATGGGATTCGGTCAAGCCGTCCAATAGCAGAAATGAGTTTATCTTTATACGGATAATCTCTGATTCCGGATGGTGTAAGAAATTTTTCATATGAGGAAAAGATTCCAACATTCTGTCTCGAATATTTTGTTTTTTGTCTTCATCGATAAGGGGAATAAAAACACCGTCAATGGTCAACGCCTGGGCGTTGGCTCTTGGTCGCGTTTCCCGGGAATCGATCAACAGACTGACCGAAGGGTTTTTCTGAAGGTTATTAAATTTGGTTGTATTTTTGTGTGTCACCATGTAAATTTCTTTACAGGCGCCATCGGTGATATAGGCCATAAGTGAACAATACGGTTTATGATCTGAAACCGTGGCCAGAACACAAACATTTTTTTTTCTGACAAGTGCTGTCATTTTTTCAAGCATCTTAAAACGTCCTTTGATTAGAAGTGGTTTAAAAACCTCCCCTCAGGCCCAATTCCTGTGTTGGACCGAGGGATTCAATACTCGAAATATTAAATATATTCCTGTGTTTGAATCCCTCGGTCTGCCTTGACGTTGAACCTGATTGAAGGTTTTGAAACCGCTTCAAACCTGTTTGCTGAGATTTTCATTTGGATTATAAACATTCTTAAGGTGAAAGTAAAAGTGAAAGTTCAAAAGCTTTTTTATTATTGAAGCAGGAAGCGGCCGTATGAAAAACGATGGATCATCATCAAGTATCATGAGGTAAGCCATGAGCGAAAAAATAAAACTTGGTATCAGCGCGTGTTTAATGGGTGAGGAGGTCCGCTGGAATGGCGGACATTCAAGGGATCGATACCTGACCGATATACTGGGTCGATACGTGGAATATGTTCCGGTGTGTCCTGAGGTGGAATGCGGGATGGGTGTTCCCCGGGAGACCCTGCGTCTTGTGGGTGATCCGGACAATCCGAATTTGGTGACTTCCAAAACAAATATCGACCATACTCAAAAGATGATTGAATGGGCACAAAAAAGAGTCGAAGAACTGGAAAGAGAAAATCTGTGCGGATTTGTTTTCAAAAAGAACTCTCCAAGCAGCGGTCTGTATAGAGTTCCGGTGAGAACTTCCAAGGGAATGCCCAATAAAAAAGGGCAGGGCATATTCGCCCGAGTGTTTACAGCGCATTTTCCGTTGATTCCGGTGGAAGAAGACGGCCGGCTGAATGATTCCAAACTTAGAGAGACCTTTATCGAGCAGATTTTCTCCTTGATGCGCTGGCGGGAAACGTTATCCAAAAAGAAAAATATGGGAAACCTGGTCGATTTTCATACCCGGCACAAGCTGCTGGTTATGTCACACAGCCCCAGCCATTCGCGGATA
>JASFGF010000380.1:0-3507 GCA_050123915.1 Desulfobacterales bacterium
GTTCAAATTGTCCAGCTCTTCGATGAGCGTTGCATTTGAAAGGGCAACCGCCATCTGATCCGCCATCTGGCGTGCCTGGGTAATGTCTTCGGTGCTAAAGACGTTTGTCCGTGACCTTCCGATGGCAATCACTGCTTTTAACGTTTCATTCAGAAAAACAGGGAGAACCAGAAAAGATTCGAGGCCATGATCCACTAAAATTGAAACTAAAGACAACGGGTGTTTGGAAGCTTCAATGATCAAATATTCCGGGTAGGCCTGTAATGTATCAAGATCGGATGGTCTGAATTCAAAGGGTTCCTCATACAATTCATTTTCCTGACCACAGGTGTTGAAATATAATCGGCCGGCGTTTTTCTGTCCGGCATCCATCAAGGCGATGGCGACACTTTCACAGACAAACCAATCGTACATGCGATTGATAATGGTTTTAACGATGATTCTGGCATCCAGCGATGATAAAATGGCGCGGTCGATCTCTGCCATGGTCTTCAGGGCTTTGAACTGTCTGTTCAACTGATCGGCCATTTCATTAAAATCCGTGGCCAGCTCTTCGAATTCATCCCCGCTCTTTATGTTCACCCGGCAGTTAAAATCTTTTTTGGTAATTCGGCGTGTGCCATTTTTCAGTAATTCAAGCGGGGTTAGACTTTTCCGAATAGAATACATGCTAAAAAGCAATACCACCCACAGGGTCATCAGGACGATAAGCGGAAATATTGTTTTAAAATGTGACATGGGCATCAACACATCATCTTTGTATTGGTTCAAAACCACTGTCCACCCGGAAATCAAAAATTGAGGCTTCATAAATATCGTCCGATAACTTGTCAGATATTTTTGTTTTTCAAAAGAGAACTCAAACTGACCTGAACTAATCTGTTCAAGCCTTGAACACAACTGATGATAAAATGAATCCGGATATGAAATCGAGCTGAAAAGCACGTTTTCTGATGCACCTAAAACACAAAATTGGGTGTTTGGTGGAAGTGCATTCCCCTGCTCAATCCCCCACAAATAACCCGTGTTGATTTCACCGATCAAATATTTTGCATTGGAATCCATTGGATCCAACGACATCATCATCAATATATTCGGTGAAACGCCTTTTTGGCTCAATACTGAAATGGCCGTGTAGCCATTTTGCATGTGTTTTATCTCTATTGTTGTGAGTTTTTTGGAGATGCTCATTGTTTTGAAAATGGATCGATACACCTTCCCAAAAGCATCAACAACTGCAATGGCTTTAAAACGGTTGTTATTTAAGCCTTTAACCCCTTTAAAATCAGTTGGAATGGGTGGTTCCGATGCCTTGCTCAAAGATGATGCAAAAAGCTTCAATTCGGTTTCGAGAAACAGTAATTTTTCATAAATGGACATCCCATACCCTTTAACTGATCGTTGGAGCCGTTTATAGCTTTCCTCATGGAGTTGTTTGGTAACATTTCCATAAGCAACGATTGAAAAACAAAAAACAGGAAGAAGCGCGCAGGTAACAAACATCAAAAAAATCCGCCGGGCGATTTTGCTTTGAAATACTTTTTTATTAAATTTCATTTGGCAAACCTGTGTTAATAATCGGAAGCAAGCCCCACATATCCACCGTCATTGGCACGGACAATATCATCCTGAGCACGAGCTGCTGTAAATGGAGTTTGCGTCTGCCCATCTGCTCCCATGCTGTAAAGGTCATAATCGGTATTGACCGGAACCAGAAATTGGTCTCTTCTTGCCAGACCAGCTGCAGCCGGAGGACCGCCGTTAATCCTTAAGTACCGATACGGATTCCCCCAAGGATCAATAACGGAGCTAATGTTGGTCAGACTGTTGAGATTGTTTGGGAGTTGATTGTTAACAATAACAAAATCGGAGATCAGCTTTTCTATGATTCGAATATCTGCTGAAGCTGCCGCAACCCTGGCGTTATTTTTATATTTCAGATAATTGGGCAGCGCAATGGCCGATAATGTGCCGATAATCGCAATGACAATCATGATTTCAATAAGCGTAAAACCTATATTGCAGCCGCTTTGATTAAAATACTTCGAGCATGGAAAATCGTTTACGCTATTCTCGCAGTCCACAGACAGTTTTTCCATGGGATTATTCATATGTTACAGAGGGCTCTATTGTCAGGCCAATGATGGTTCGTAAAATGAAAACGGTTATTTTAAATCTTTATTTACCAGATACTTGATTTTTTTATATGTATATCGGCAGGTTTTAATAATAAATTAAGAATAATTCTTCGAATCTTTAAACGGTAAGCCATTTAATGAGAATGCGAATGGGCTGAAAAAGCATATCTTGGGTGCTAAGAAAAAGATAGTAGAAGCTGTCTCAAAATAATCTTTAGGCCCAACCTCTACGTTGGGGCCTCGTTTTAAGTCCTCGACATACTTGAGTATGCCTGCGGGTTAAAACTCAGCTCCGCCTTGATCTTGAACCAGAATCTTTATTTTGAGATGGCTTCTACAATATGTGGAATTTATCCATCGGATTCAGTGACAAAAACACAAACCAGTTCGATCAGGGAAATCTGGGCATTTTAATGGATTATAGATCTTAACCAAACATTCCTTTGCCTCGACGATACAGTCGGGAGATGGAATTGGGCGATATGCCCATGAAATATGATAGGACAACCAGTTGATTGATCAGCGTGGTTTTCAGGATGCCATGGTTCAGCCATCGACGCGGGGATGTGATCACCGGCTGATATAATGTCACCACATCCCCTATTTTTCGCAATCGCCGGATCAGTTCAAAATCCTCCATAATCGGAAGGTTCGGGAACCCGCCCATTTGATTAAAAACATTTGAAAACATAAAAATCGCCTGGTCGCCGTAAGGCATGTTAAGACATCGGGAACGCCAGTTGGCCATGCGCTCTATGAGCCTGAGGGATGGAACAGGGGAATCGATACATAGCTCGAATGCACCGGCAGCGACACCCGGCTGCGTAAGAGCACCAAGGACGTGCCGGTTAAAATTTTCAGGCAGAAGCGTATCTGCGTGGAGAAAAAGAAGGATATCTTTGGATGCTGCTTCAGCCCCCTGATTCATTTGCCGTGAACGGGGCGGATAACTTTCAATGACCTTTGCGCCCAGTGTTTTTGCAATGGAAACCGTATGGTCTGTGCTTCCGCCGTCTACGACAATAATTTCTGTGTTACTCCCATGACCGGTGCTTGTTATGGTTTCGGCAATGTTACGGGCTTCGTTCAGGGCCGGTATAATCACCGAAATGCCATTGGGGGTGACATCATGATGTTTCGTATGTTGGTGGCGTTCCCAAATGAAAATGTCTTCGGGCCGGTCCACGTCATCCATCTCTTTGAGCAAAGAATAATTGAGCCCAAAGCGCTTTGAAAGGTTCAAAGTTTTTTTCAATACATCATGCGCTCCCCATGTTATTCCGGTAAAAAGATCACCGACAGCCGGTGAAAAAGCATTTTTTTGAAACCCGATCAAATAATAACCACCATCTTTGGCCGGACCCAGCAC
>JASFGF010000381.1:0-3507 GCA_050123915.1 Desulfobacterales bacterium
TTTGCCATTTTTAGCCATTATCGCTGTCATGGGGATGAAAGATCTTTTGGATAAAATAGGAGAAAAAACGCTTTTATCTTCTCTTCGATTCAGGAAAGAAATAAAATCGACAGCCAGAGTTTTTGTTTTTGCGAGTGTAGTAATTTTATTAACATTTAATTTAGTTTATTTGAAATACAGAATAGAAATTATAAATCCCTTCCCCTATGTAATGGGTAAAGAAACCAGAGAGGCTTTTCTAAAGCGTCATCTTTTGCACTACGATGCTGTTAAATATATCAACAATTCCTTACCTGATGATGCCGTTGTCTTCACCATGTTTTTAGGGGGACGCGGATACTATCTTAATAGAAAATATAAAAATGAGCCATCTTTTGGGATGAATACAATTCGACAGATGGTTATAAGTTCCGCCAAAGAAAAAACATTTGATCACAATATCCGCTCCATGAATGTTACGCATATCTTAGTACGAAGCGATCTTTTTTATGGATTTTTAAACGATAATTTTTCAAAATCTGAAATTAAACGATTTATACACCTTATCCATAAAAGATGGATAAAATTGTATGATAACAACGGGTATACCGTATGGGATATTCACGAACAGACTCGATAATAAAAGACCATAAACATTTACTTTTTAAGATCTTATTAGTTATTTTATGTTTAATCATAGGCATTGTTGTTGTCTATATAAAGGTTCAATCTTTTGACTTCGTCGGATACGACGATGAATTGTATGTAACAAAAAATCTTCATGTTCAAAAAGGTATTTCATTAGAAGGGTTTAAATGGGCTTTTACCACCTTTCATGCAGCAAACTGGCACCCATTGACCTGGCTCTCTCATATGTTGGATTGCGAACTATTCGGGTTGGATCCGTCAGGACATCATTGGACCAACGTAGAATTTCATATCGCAAACACCTTGTTGTTGTTTATTATCCTCTTTAAGATGACCGGAGCACTTTGGCAAAGTGCGTTTGTAGCTGCTCTTTTTGCCTTGCATCCGCTTCATGTAGAATCCGTGGCATGGATTTCGGAACGTAAAGATGTTTTAAGCACCTTTTTAGGTTTGCTGACCCTTGCTGCCTATTACCGTTATGTTAAAAAATTCTCGGCCAAATGTTATATATTGGTTTTGGCTTTGTTGAGTTTAAGCCTTATGGCTAAACCTATGCTGGTGACAATGCCATTTGTAATGCTTTTGTTGGACTTTTGGCCACTTAAAAGATTTCAATATCAGCCTGATTTTTATTTAAAATCAGAAAAGGTAAGCAATTACGTTATTAAGAAAAAACACTGGATCATTTTAGAAAAAATACCGCTTTTTATCCTTGTAATCATTTCAATTATAGTGACTTTTTTTGCCCAGAAAAGCGTAGGTGCGGTAAAAACTATAGGGGCTTTACCGCTAAAGTACCGCATCGCAAATGCCACTGTGTCTTACGTAAGCTATTTTTTAAAGGCGATCTGGCCAAATAAACTGTCGATTTTTTATCTGCATCCGGGAAATACGCTGCCTTCGTGGCAGATCGTCGGAGGGGCAATGCTAATTGTTTTTGCTTGTTATGGAGCCATATGGTCGGCAAAGAAATATCCGTATATTCCTGTTGGGCTATTTTGGTATCTCGGCACTCTAGTGCCGGTGATAGGACTGGTACAGGTCGGCGATCAGGCCATGGCGGATCGTTACACATATATACCTTTGATCGGCATTTTTATTATTGTCACATGGGGGGCCGCGGACCTATTTAAAAAACTCAGAGATCAGACGTCGGAGGTCAGAGGTCAGAAATCAGAGGTCGGAAGTCTGGGGACAGAAGTCGAAGGACAGAGATCGGCTGTCAGAGAACAACAACCGATGACTTCCTCGAGTGTCTTGGTCCTTTTTAACAAAAGACGTTTTCAAAATATCTTTTTGGGAATTTCTGCCGGAATTATACTGGTCGCTTTGTCCTGGAAAACATCTTTCCAATTAAATACATGGAAAAATGGAATAACGCTGTTTGAACATGCAGTTTCGGTTACTGAAAATAATTATCCAGCACACTACTATCTGGGGGCAGCTTATGAGCCGATAAATTTGGATAAAGCTGTTTCCCATTACAAAGCCGCGTTAAAAATTAAGCCGGGGTTTGCCCTGGCGCTTAATAATCTGGGTATTATTTATTCGAAAAAGGGCCAGATCGATGAAGCCGTTAACTATTATTTAAAAGCATTACAAACTAAACCTGATTATTTTGATGCACTTAATAATCTGGGCATAGCTTTTGTTAACAAAGAAAATTATGACCAGGCAGTTTTGTCCTTTGAAAAGGCGCTGAAAATAGATCCACAAAAAACAGATGCACGCATGAATCTAGCTAATGTATTGTATTTACAGTCAAAACCAGATGAAGCAATATCCCAATATGAAGAGACACTTCAAAGCGATTCCGAAAATGCTGATGCACACTATAATCTGGCCTATGTACTGTATTCTCAAAATAAAATAAATGAGGCTGTGTTTCATTATGAGGAAACACTTAAAATTGATCCAAAATATTTAAAGGCACATTATAAGCTGGGAAATATCTATTTTAATCAAGGAAAAACTAAAAAAGCATTCATACATTATTCCGAAATTATTAAAATAAAGCCTGATTGCGCTCAAGCCTATAATAAATTAGGGATTATATTGTTCCGACAAAGGAAATTTAGTAGGGCGAAAGTGCTTTTTTCAAAAGCTATACAGATTGATCCTAAATATTCTGAAGCGCATATCAATCTTGATATTGTTCAAAATACTACATTATCAAGATGAAAGATAATCGATAATAACAAATAAATCATATGGATCAAAAAAAAATAAAAAAAACATCTAATAAATGTGAGGTCAATATTAACAGTCAATCCAGATCGAACTTTTCTTTTCTGAAAACGGATTTCTTGTTATTATTTTTATTTGTGATTTTTGTGTTCATTATCTATTCTAACAGTATCAAAGGTCCTTTTGTCTTTGATGATACATTTAATATTCGGGACAATCCTAAAATTCGCTTAAAAAAACTCACGTTGGATGGAATAGTCAGAGCTGGAATCGACAGCCCTTCTCCCAATCGACCAGTAGCCAATATTAGCTTTGCATTAAACTACTATTTAAATGGATATGATGTGGCAGGATACCATTTGGTAAATATTCTGATTCACATTATAACTGGGATAACTTTATTTTATTTTATTAAAACTACCCTCGGATTGTTAAGCGTCCATAATTTAAATCCTTTGTTCGAAAAGAATGCCTCACCTAATAAGCGGACTTTGTTAATTCACAAATCAACAAAGTCAAGTAAACTCATATCACGGCGCTCAATTGACTCAACATCTAACGGAATTTTGTTCATATCATTTTTTTCCACCTTTATTTGGCTTGTTCATCCAGTTCAAACCCAGACCATAAGCTATATCATTCAAAGAATGAACTGCATGGCTGCCATGTTCTATATCATGTCTTTGCTACTTT
>JASFGF010000382.1:0-3485 GCA_050123915.1 Desulfobacterales bacterium
GCTCTTCCGATGGTTATTGAGTGCCTCTATTGTCTTTTCAATCACATAATACGGCATAGAAACGTTGATTTCTCCGGCAAGCTGGATAAAACGGGTTGAAAAGTCATATTCTTTGGCTTTCCAGGCAAGATAAAAAGGGTCAATGGGGATGCAATGCCCTCCCAGACCGGGCCCGGGATAAAAGGGAGTATAGCCAAAAGGCTTTGTGGCCGCAGCTTCAATAACTTCAAAAAGATCGATGCCCATTTTATGTGCAAGAATTTTCAGCTCGTTCACCAGGGCAATATTTACAGAACGGAATGTGTTTTCCAAAAGCTTGCTCAGTTCAGCCGTCTGGGTAGAAGAAACAGGTACGGCACGGGTGATGGAGTTATACATCGCACAAGCGGCGTCCAGGCAGGATTTGGTAATCCCCCCTACTACCTTTGGGATATTCGTGGCGGTATAGTTTTTATTTCCCGGATCTTCTCTTTCCGGAGAAAAGGCCAGGAAAAAGTCCTCCCCGACTTTCATATCGTTTGAGGCAAGACGGGGAAGAAGCATCTCCTGAGTGGTTCCGGGATAGGTTGTACTCTCCAGTACAATCAATTGTCCTTTGCGCAACTTCTCGGCGATGGTCTCCGTTGTTTGCAAAAGATAGCTCAAATCCGGTTCCATCTTTTCCGTAAGCGGGGTCGGTACACAGATCAATATACAATCCGCCTCGCTAAGACGGCTAAAATCGATGGTCACATCAAATTGTTTTGCATCGAACATCTCCTTAATCGATTCAGAAGAAATGTGCTTGATATACGATTCTCCATGAAGGAGTTTGTCGATTTTTCTTGAATCGAGATCAAACCCGATAACACCAAAACCTTTCCGACCGAAATGAATGGCCAAAGGCAGTCCGACATAACCCAGGCCGATGATTCCAATGACAGCAGTTTTTTGATCGATCATTTCCATCAATTTTAAACATGCCTCACTTTTATCGCTCATATTCTTGTCCTTTAACTTTATCTTTTATGAATCAGCAGGCAATGAATTTACTTTAATGCCAATGACAATTAGCGATTCATTCCCAATGTTCTCCAATGCGATCTCCTGATTCTCAGAAATCACAACGGACTGTCCTTTTTTGAAAAGCCTGGTCCGGTCATTGGTTGTTAATTTGGCGGCACCTTTAATCACGATCATATGGTTGACGGTTGAAGTCTCGGTTTTGATCTCACATTTTGAGCCGGGATACATGTCACGCCTTACGACGCTGAAATCAGTCGTTGTTTCCAAACCGGTTAGAGTTCCCCATATATGATTTGATGTCTTATGTTTCTGAAATTCTTTTCTCCCTTTTTGCTTCAGCTTTTCAACGATAGATTTTACATCACGGCTGTTTTCCAAATCAGAGACAAAAACAACGTCCGGCGTTTCCACAACAACCATGTTTTTTATTTTGTTGGTTGCAATCAGCCGTTCATGTCCCATGATTAAAGAATTTTGGGTGTTCTCTGAAATAACATCGCCATCGACGACATTGCCGCTTGTGTCCTTTGGTATGAAATCATAAAGAGATTTCCATGAGCCAATATCGCTCCATCCAAAATCTGATGGCAAGACAGCTGCTTTATCTGTTTTTTCCATAACTGCATAGTCAATGGAAATATTCGGCAACTGTTGGTATTCTTTCAGGGGAACCAGGGTTCCTTCTAATGACAATTGCTTCATTTTATGGAGAAGCTCAACATGGTGGATACCTAATTCCTGGATCATTACCGAAGATTTAAAGGCAAACATGCCACTGTTCCAAAAATAATTACCCGCATCAATATATTTTTCGGCGGTTTTCAGGTCAGGCTTTTCAACAAATCTTTTTACAGAAAGCGCCCCATACTCGATATTTTTGTCGCCCTGGATATATCCGTAACCGGTTTCAGGATAATGCGGCGTTATTCCAAACGTCACGATATACCCCATTTCCGCAAGTTTAATTGCGGATTCCAGTCTTTGGTGAAAAACACGTTCATCTCGAATGACATGATCCGCAGGAAAGATACACAACACCGCATCCTTTTCTTTTTGAATCACCTGGAGCATTGCCAAAAGAATGGCGGGAGCAGTATTGCGACCGCAGGGTTCTGCAAGGATTTTTTTTTCGGCAGACACCCCCATCTCTTCCATATGCCTCGCAATTTCGTAAACATGGTCTTTCCCGCAGACGATACGGATATTTTCCATGTTCAGCGTCGGAACCAGCCTTCTGATGGTGCTTTGGATAAGTGAATCCTCGCCGATGAATTTAACGAGCTGCTTGGGATAAAATTGTCTCGATACAGGCCACAATCTTGTTCCTGACCCGCCGGCCAAGAGAATCGGATATACATTCAGTTTATTTTTCATAAGCGGGAATATGGCAGTTAAAGGAACGTTTAAAAATACCGTGATTACAAATTACTATGCACTTTTTTTGTTCGTAACTATCGGCCTAAAAATACTTAGACTTTAACGAAATATTTAAAATTAGATGTAAGCTTCTGTTTCAGGGCAAAATGTAACCGTCTTCGTCTCTTTCCACTTTGGTGATGCCGGGATATCTTTTTTCAAGATCTTTCAGCGTAGATTCGTGGGTCTTCACCTTCCGAATCAAAACATCTCGTTCCTTAATCACCTGAAGTGATTCAAGGGTTTTTTTTATCATATTTTTGAAGTCGATATCATCTAACGGTTTTAAAAGAAATTTGTATACGCCTGCCTCATTAATGGCCTTTATGGCCAGGTCGATATCCGCACGATCCGTCACCATGACGGTCAATATATTCGGATAGATGATTCTCACCTTTTCCAAAAATTCCAGACCGTTCATTAACGGTATTTCATACTCGCTAATCACCATGCTTACTTGCTGTTTCTCCAATACATCAAGCCCTTCCTGACCGCTAGCGACTGTGATGAGGTTGTAGTTTTCATCTGACATCATGCGCTGAATGTACTCGATAAACGATTCCTCATGGTCAACGACCAGTATGGTATGCTTTTTGATCACTTCTCATCTCCTGTGATATTCTTAGCGGCTTCTTTTTGATGCCATACCCAGGCTGTCTTGATAATTGTTTCGAGATTTTCGTATTTGGGTTTCCATCCCAGCGATGTTTTTATTTTTTCAGAACTTGCGATAAGTCTTGCCGGATCCCCCGGTCTTCTATCAGCTTCAAGAACCGGTATCTTTTTACCGGTTATTTTTTTAGCCAATTCTACCACCTCCCGAACCGAATATCCCTGGTTGTTTCCCAGGTTATAAACAGCACTTCCCTCACCTGATAAAAGGGCTTTTAGCGCCAGCAAATGTGCCTGGGTTAAATCGCTAACATGGATATAATCCCTGATACATGTTCCATCAGGCGTGGGGTAATCTGTACCGAATATGCTGATATCCTCCCGTTCACCGGTGGCGACTTTTAAAACCAGAGGAATAAGGTGGGTTTCTTGGGTGTGCCTTTCTCCGATGG
>JASFGF010000383.1:0-3476 GCA_050123915.1 Desulfobacterales bacterium
AGCCCGTCCCATTGCCGTCAGAAATTTTCGAGGTGAAAACAAAGATACATTTATGGTTAAGTTAAATTTTGGATGAGTGGCCGGATCCTCAACATTTCCTTTAAAAACAGACATCTATCTGTCCAAGAACACTTTCGGAAAAATCCAGAACAACGATCCCTTTTCCAAGTGTTTTACCAATCGGCCCCATATGGCCTTTAAGAGAAAAAGGCTGTTTGTCGAGCCTGGCAGAAAAGTAAAGGATCGATGGCCCGATCCATGGAGACGCCCTGGTCAAGAGGATCACGTCAGATATGTCCTTGCGTTCTTTTTTTGTGATCCAGCCAGAGAACGGATCCATTGGTAACAGATATTTTTCCTTGCTAAATTATAAATTTTAGATAGTATTAAACTCCGTAAATCATCATGTAAGAATTAATAACACCCGAGCAACTGTTATCACTTATTCGGATTCTTTAATAACCGGAAGTGCGTATACAATGAACATCAAATTTAGATTAATCATCGTTCTTTTTGTTATGCTTTGTGCAGATCTTTTTTCCCCTCATGGGTCTTTTTCGCAAAACACACAAAATTTTAAATCCGATACCGTTCAAAACAAGTTGACCATGGATCAGGCTATAATGTGTGAAGAAATTAAAGATTTTACACCCCAAAATCCGGCTGTTGTTTTTTCCATAAAGATTGGAAAAGTCTCCTGTTTTACCTCATTTGATCCGGTTCCCGAAAAAACGTTTGTATACCACAAATGGTTTCACAGAGATGACCTCAGTACAACAAAGCGTTTAACACTTCAACCGCCTCGCTGGGGAACTTACAGCAGTATACAACTTCGAGAAACCGACAAAGGCCCGTGGCGCGTTGAAATTTCCGATCAAAAAGGCCATCTTCTTCGTATTTTGAGATTCAGCATCACCGACTGATGGAACTGGAATTTGCCTTATGCCTTTTTTAGAATTCATTCGCTGGCAAGATATCATCGATATCCTGTTAAACAGCTACATTCTGTTTCGTCTCTATGTGCTTTTTAGGGAAACCTATGTTTTCAGGGTGCTCACCGGCATTGCCCTTCTCTGGATCATCCAACGCATCGCTGTATTTTTCGGTCTCATTTTAACCAGTTGGGTGATGCAGGGCATTCTAGCAGTTGTCGCTCTCATTATCATTATTGTGTTTCGGAATGAAATACGAAGTGTTCTCCAGGCAAAGAACTTAAGGGCCATTCTATGGGGATTTCCCCAAAAAAGTGTTCCAACAACGATACAAATCATTGTTGAAAGTGTAAAGGCATTGTCCAAACGACACATCGGCGCCTTGATTGTTCTGCCTTCAAAGGAAAATTTGGATGATGTCGTTCAGGGTGGCATACCCTTGCGGGGTTTAATTTCCAAGGAGATGATCACTAGTATTTTCTGGGGAGACAATCCGGTCCATGACGGCGCCATCATCATAGATGAAGACCGAATTGACAAGGTCGGCGTTATTCTTCCTTTATCGTACAAAAGCGATCTCCCGGCACGATACGGAACCCGTCACCGGGCTGCCCTCGGTCTCTCAGAGACAACAGACGCTTTGGTTGTTGTCGTTTCCGAAGAGACCGGAAAAGTGGTTGTGGCCAAAGATTCCAAGATCATGGATATCCCCAATAACGCAATGTTTACGAAAATATTGCAAGAGCACGTGGGGATACATGAAGAGGAGAACGTTTATCAACAAAAAGAAAAATTTAAAATGAGCATAGCGGCGATAATTTCCGTCTTTTTTATCACCGGAATCTGGTTCAGCTTTTCAAAAGGTTTGGACACCCTGATTACCCTTGAAATCCCTGTAGAATATACAAACCGAAACCCCGGCTTTGAAATCGTAGATGCATCTGTTAATGCCGTTCGCCTTAATTTGGGGGGATCGGGCGCCCTGATAAAATCGATTCAACCCGAACAAATTCAAGTAAAGTTGGACCTCGGTAATGCCGTTATCGGTCGAAATGTTTTTTCCATCACACAGGATAGCATTACTCTTCCACCCGGAATTTTTTTAAGAAAGGTGATTCCCTCTGTCATAGAGGTAACCCTTGACGAAACCATTAAAAAAGAAATTCCTTTGCAGGTCGACTGGGTTGGAGAACTGCCGAAAGGATTAATTCTTTCAGAAGTAGAAATAGACCCGGATAAAATTGAAATTATCGGAGGAAAACGGATTTTGGAAAATATATCGACCCTATTCACGGAAAAGGTTCACTTGGACAATTTAAAAGGAACTGGAACAATATGGGCGAATCTGGCCCTAACCCCTGCTGCCTTGAAAATCGCCCCGGGTTCAAAAGACAAGGTGAGAATAGTGTATGTTGTTAATCCAAGGCCCAAATAGTGTCCCAAGATTCGGACCCGGTCGGATTATTCGCGCTGGAAGAGGAATTCCATAAAACCAGGACGGCAAATGAAGGATTTGGCCGGAATAAACGGCGACATCATAGACAATACGTCTCTGTTTTGGCGCCCCCGTAGCGGCAGGTCCAGGTGAGGCTGGGGCCGCAAGTAAATTCGATAGTTTTGTCCCATAACAAAGGACCTTGTCTCAGATGATGCGACCTGATCACCCATAACCATGACCACCGCCATCCCCCCTGGTTTTAACATGGAGTGACACAAGGTTACCAGCCGGTTAACATCCTGTTCATCCAGACGGTCTGCTAATTCCCACACCAAAATTCCATCGAAACTTTCAGGATGATAGTCGAGTTCCTTCCAGATTTGATAAGCGGGCTCACCCTTGCGAATATAACGGTCAAGCCGGATGAACATATCACAAACATAGTATTTCCAAACCCTGCCGGCAAAAAACCTGATATTTTCCTGACACACCGGACCAACGTCCAACAATCTGCTCTGCGGCTGTTGGTCAAGATGTTTCATAAAAAGCGCCAAGGCGTTGCTGGTGTAACCCTCCAGTCCAATGTGTTGGTTCAGATCCTTTTGATTCAGATTTGTAGCGGAAGCAGCCAATGATCAACTCCCCTTACTGTCTTTGCCGGTGATAACAAATGGTTCGCTTGTCGATTCAGAGGGTGCTTTAACGTCGGGCTTTCCTAAAGGAACGGCTTTTTGCGTCGGTTCTCGTTCCATCTCGATGACCGCTTTGAGATAGGCTCCGTCTTCTACGGAGATACTCTTTGCTTTGATTTCTCCGTTAAAGTCAGCCGCCTTTGTTATCTCCACCCTGCCGGTCGCGTTAATATTTCCCTCCAATTTGCCGCTGATGGTGACATTTGCAGCACGAACTTCAGCTTCTACCTGCCCCTTTGAACCTACCGTTAAATGATGGGCTTTCATTTCAATACTTCCCTTGACCGACCCCTCAATAAGCAGATCCTCCTCACCGCGAATCGTGCCCTCTATATAAATTTGATTTCCGATAATTGTTCGATCAACCATTGTGACCGGACTGGCGGAGATGTTAGGCTCGACATTGCTTTTTTT
>JASFGF010000384.1:0-3467 GCA_050123915.1 Desulfobacterales bacterium
TTGATAAGTTCCAGAGCCCGATTTTGGCCAGCCTCATGCCAGGTGTCAAGGGTCAATTCTTTGACCGTGTTTCCCAGCAAATGGGCGTTGCGCTTCATGTCATTGTCAAACAGGTTTATTTCGCGCTTAACGGAAATGTATCCATCAACAACTAAAAGGGCTATGATTCCCAAAAATATTAAACTCATGATTTTTATCGTCAGTTTCATTTGATCCCTCGTTTATAACCAAAAACTTCTTCAAGAATTTGATTTTAAAATGATATCGTCATTTGATTCAAATTCATTGCAGGCATTTCAATTTATAAACCGAGGTGAAAATTGTCAACCTGGAGCCGGCTAAGAATTCGAGTATTTGTTGATTAGTTTTTGTCGCTAAAACAAAAAATATCCCAACAAAATAGATTTTGCAATGTGTTGAATTTAAGGTACAGGATTTCAAATGATGCTTTGGGCCAGCCAGAACAACGCCATTCCGATGACGACGGTACCACCTAACGATTTGGTTTTGAGTGCAAAAATAAAGGTCGGCAATGCTACCCAAAGTTCGGGCTGCCAGAGGGATATATGTCGGGGCATGCCGCTGGTGACCAATTCCGGTACAAGCAACGCACTGAGAATCGCCGCTGGAATCAGATCGAGCCATTCGACCAACCATTGGGGGAGGTTGCGTCGGGACAGTAACACCAGTGGGAACCAGCGCGGAACATAGGTCACCAGGCCCATGCCCAGGATGACCCACACAACCTTTTGATGAATTATCGTAACATCCATCTTTTTATTCCGAGTACCGTGGTGGCCGCAAATATGGAGGCCAGCACAATGTATGAACTTCCGGGAATGATCAAAGACAGGATCACCGCCACAACACCGGCGATGACCGCCGTGATTACATAAAAACGCCCTTTTAGCTGAAATATCAACAGGCAGATAAACATTGCCGTTAGCGCGTAATCGATACCGAAGGCACCTTCGTGGATGAATCGGCCGCTGTAACCACCCATGACGCTGCTGAGGACCCATGCAATATTTGCCGTGTGATTCACCACCAGCGCCTGATCCACACTCCAGTTGTTCCGGCTGAACCGGGTGTGGTTGACGGCAAAACTTTCATCGGTAACACCATAGGCAAATAGGGACAGTTTCTTTCGGGTGGTGTTACCCAGAAATACTGCCAGAGACGAACTCATCAGTAGATGCCTCAAATTGACTGCAAATGTTGTGATAATAATGGATACGGCCCCTGCACCGGTGGAAAGCATGGACACGGCAATAAACTGTGAGCTGCCGGCAAACACCAAAATAGACATCAGCATGATCTCTATGGGATGAAGTCCGGCCTTTTGGGCCAACACCCCGAAGGCAAGCCCGATGGGAATATAGCCAAGGCAAATGGGCCAGGCCGCCGACAGGCCTTGTAAGATTGACGTCTTTAAATCATGTTGTCTTGCAGGAGAAATAGAATCAGACATTTTTCTGTCAAATACCGTAAAACAGTTTAATTTAAATATACAAAAAATATTTTGAAAATTTTGAGAAAATACAAATTCGCATATATGTCATTGGCAAATTTGCTTTGTCAATTATTTTTTAATCCGTATAATATTTGACAAATCGGTTATCCCAATTATTTTTCTATGTATAAGCAGTGAGGGTTGGATGCCTTGATTGTTAGAGGCTTCTATGAATTTTAAATTTGTATAACGGAGAGCTTTATGAAAACTGACACCAATAATAAAGATGATGTGATGGATCTTAGATGTCCGGAATGTCGCGCACGGTTAAAGGAACGAAGATCGCGTACACCGGATAAATGTGAGATGATTTGTGGTGGGTGTGGACAAAGTTTTGATGTGTGTGACCTTGAAACTTTGGATGCACTTAAAAAACATGCTTAAATAGTGTCCATCCATAAATGGCCCCTCTTTCCCTGTTCGGTGTTCTCTCTCCGAGGCGTAGGCTCTACGAGCCGGAGGCCGCGGGTTTACGGCTGCGGCATACATACGTACGCCTACCTGTCCCGCTATACGGGGGCTGCAAACCCTTGTGCGGGTTTGATGAGAACATAAACGGCTCATTTCTGAATTGGACACCCATTGTGTTTATTTTGAATTCATGTAAAGGCATTAAATAGGGTTATTCCAGAAGTTCCTTAATGCTTTTTATGAGTTCGGGTAAATCAATGGGCTTTATTAATGTTCGCTGTGCCCCCATCATTTTGGCCAAATGTAAATAATCGTGTGGCCCTAATCGACCGCCCCCTGAAATGGCGATGATTTTAATGTCCGGAAAGTCTTTCTTCAGCTCTTGGATGGTCTCAATTCCGTCTTTTTCCGGCATAATGAGATCGGTGATAATAAGATCCGTGGGGTTCTTCCGATAGAGCTTTATCCCTTCTTTACCGTCAGAAGCTTCGATAACCTCATAACCATTTCGCTCTATCATTTGTCGAAGCATTGTCCGAAACTGTTGATCATCATCTATGATAAGAATATTTGCCATTAATTGTTTTTTCCTGTTTTATCAGTTTTGTGGCGCATATGGGTTTGTTTTCGAAATATGATTAAATGAGATGATCCTTTTATTTTAACAATTATATTGAAGATTTATTATCATGAAAATAATCATATTAGACGAATAGTCAAATGTAAAACTTAAGTTATAAGCTAAAAGATATCAATACTCTCCTCCGTACAGGTTATCCAGACATGGTCGCCGATGCCCATTTCATGGCTGTTGAAAGATTCTTTGGGAATCAATACATTTAAAGGTATTCCAGCATCAATCAGAACACGGACATTGAACTGTTCCTGATTGAGCTGAATGATCTTGCCTTTTCGGGTATTCTCCTGAGCATTAAAATTGTTTTGGCTGATCCTGATTTTGTCGGGTGAAATGGATATTCGGGTCTGTCCTGTTTTTTCAGATTGTGTCCTTAATTTCAGCCCGTTGGGAAGTCTAACGAATTTTTGACCGTTTTCGTGGGTTTCGATGACAGCACTAAAAATATTTTCATATATGGATTTTGCAACCTTTCCCTCAAAGAGAAACAGGGTGTCATCTGCCAGCCTTGAGGTTTGAACAACATCATGGGTTGTGAAAATCACTGAAATGCCATTTATTTGATTGATTTCCCGGATGATGCGTTCAATGGTAATCTGGTTCTCAACATCGACGCTGCTCATGGGTTCATCCAAAAGAATGACTTCCGGGGAACAGGCCAGTGCGCGGGCAATGGCCACCCGCTGGGTTTCTCCGCCGGAAAGTGTGTGTGCTGGGGCATCCTTATAAGATGCCATGTCCACCAACTTCAGCAGTTTATTGACCATGTCGATTCTTTTTGCCTTTGGGGTTTTTCTTATCTTGAGCGGAAAATCGATGTTTTTATAAACCGTTGTTGTAAAAAGGATGGGATGTTGCTGAACAAGCACCACCTTGCGTCTTAGCTTGATCAGCCCCCCTATATTT
>JASFGF010000385.1:0-3455 GCA_050123915.1 Desulfobacterales bacterium
ACATATTTTTGAAAAGATCTATGAATAAGGGCAGAAAAAACTCCAATGTTAACGTCATCTGAATCAAAGCGTTTACAATCACTTGACCCCTGGAATCCTTGAATCCTCGAATCCTTTTCTCCAACTAATTTGTAGAAGAACCAAAATTGGTATCTCGAAGTGGAAATTCCAAAAAGTGACAATAAACTGTTTAAAACCTCTCATTTCTTGAATAAAGTCTAACCAATATCCCTCCACGAAATGTAACGGTGCTGATCAAGTGCCCATCGAGAAATATGGTGGACCAGACTAAGTGTCCATCAAGAAATGGTAGATTTAACTTCAGGTCAAGACCGAAGCAATTTTGCAACCGCAGTCGTAGCAGCGCTACGTAGAGGATTGCAAAAGTGCGAGAACGCCGACCTGGAGCGAAAGATGCCTTTTATGGATGGACACTATCTAGCATTTCCCGTGCATGATCGAGTGTCGCCTGAGTTATTTTTTCGCCCCCCAGCATCCGGGCAATTTCATTAATGCGTTCCGGAATACTTAAATAATTGATAGAGGTTTTTGTTCTGCCCTCTGAAACATGCTTTGAAATGATGAAATGGTGATCACCGAATTTTGCAATCTGGGGCAAATGGGTAATGCAGATAATCTGGTGACGTTTGGCAAGCGCCGCAAGTTTTTTGCCCACCACCTCCGCCACCCCCCCTCCGATACCGGCATCAACCTCATCAAATACGATGGTCTCCACCGCTTCTGTTTGGGCAAGTATTGCCTTTAACGCCAGTACGACCCGTGAGAGTTCGCCGCCTGAAACAATATTGGACAGCGGTTTAAGAGGTTCGCCGACATTCGGTGCAATCAAAAAGACAATCTGGTCGATTCCGGTTTCGTGCGCAACATTTGTTTCTACGGTAAGGTATGGATCGTTGCTGATGTCCGCCGGGATGGTTCGAAAAAAGACCTGGAATTTGGTCTGGGGCATCTTTAAGGACGCCAATTCTTTTTCCACGCTTTCGGCCAGTATTTTTGCTGCTTTTTTCCTTTTTTGGGAAAGTGTCGTCGTCAGTTCAACCAGGTTGTTATGCAGGATGGAAAGTTGTTTTTCAGCACCGGAAATATCCTCTGCTAAACTTTCCAGGTTCAAGAGTTCCTGTTCTATGGATTCGAGGCGCAAAAATACGGCATCCAGCGAACCGCCGTATTTGCGATTCAGTTTGTTTATAACATCCAGACGATCTTCAACATCTCCGAGACGGCTTTCATCCATTTCTATTTTTTTCAGATAGGTTCTCAGTTCTTCAGCGATATCTTCTACGTTAAAAGTCATTTCTGAAATCCGCTTTGCCGACGAACCAAGCAAAGGATCTATCAATGCCGCTTTTTCAAGATTTGTTTTTACCAGCGAAAGTTGTTCGACAACAGCCCCTTGTGAATCATACAGCATTTCAATGCTGTCCCGGGCGGTTTGAAAAAGCGCTTCACTGTTCTTCAATCGTATCCGTTCCTGTTCCAATTCAGCATCTTCTCCGGGAATTAATCCTGCCTCCTGAATCTCTTTTTTCTGGAATTCAAGCAGCTGAATATGTTCCGCCTGTCGATCTTTTTTGGCTTTCAGATCATTTAAATCTCGAATCAACGGGACGATCTCATGAAAACATCGGTAAACCGAATTGCGATCAGGCATCAATCCCCCAAATTGATCGATGACGGCAAGTTGTTGCTCCTCTTTCAACAGTCCCTGATGAACATGCTGACCTGAAATACTGGCCAAATTCTCGGTGATAAGATTCAGCAGCCCAATGGTAGCAAGACGTCCATTGATATAAATCCGGTGTCTGTCTTTTCGTGAAATAATCCTTCGGATCAACAATCCTTCTGCCGGGTCATACCCATTTTTTTTCATAATTTGGACGATTCCAGGCTGGTCTTTGATGTGAAATAATGCTTCGAGCTCGGCGCTCTCTTGGCCGGAACGGATGAGCGTTACCGTAGCCCGGCTGCCCAGCAAAAGATTGACGGCATTGATGATGATGGATTTGCCTGCGCCGGTCTCTCCGCTCAAAATGGTCAAACCACCTGAAAAGGATATCCGAAGGTCGTCAATAATGGCAAAGTTGCTAATGGAAAGCTCTTGAAGCATAAAGGCAAATCTCCAATTGTTTTG
This sequence comes from Desulfobacterales bacterium, assembly GCA_050123915.1. Classification (GTDB taxonomy): domain Bacteria; phylum Desulfobacterota; class Desulfobacteria; order Desulfobacterales; family UBA11574; genus UBA11574. The sequence goes on from JASFGF010000385.1 coordinate 2,153, forward strand.
ACATGGAATGAAAGATATACCCCTATTGAGAAAACATATTCAATGAATGTTGTTTGAAGGAAAACTTTTTATGGTCTTATTACACAGCACGCGTCGTTTGTAAAGATGCTTGTTTACCGAGACGTCTTCATCGTTTAATTTCTTGACAGTTCAGGCAGACAAGTCTATTTTTGGGGAACATTTCAGCAAGTTCTGGCTAAACTTAAATTACAAGGATCACCATCATGTCTGAAAAAGGTATTGTGTTCTTTCCGGAAAGGTATCTCGAAGCCACTCCCAAAGATTACCGCCTGGATAACCATGAAGATGTGTTTTTCCCGGCCAAAGACGGTACCCGACTGCACGGCTGGTTTGTCCCCGGACCGGATGAACGGGCGGTATTGCTCTGGTTCCACGGCAATGCCGGCAATATCAGCCATCGCCTTCACAATCTAAAAAAGTTGCACGATGCCCTTCAGATTCCCATCTTCATATTCGATTACCGTGAATATGGTATGAGCGAAGGCGAAATCTCAAAAGCCGGTACGTTCTCGGACGCCCATGGTGCTTTCCGATATCTCATTGATGAAAAGGGATTCAAAACATCTTCCGTGTTATTGTTCGGACGGTCTTTGGGAACTGCGCTGGCTGTTGATATTGCCAGTAAAGAACAGTGCCTGGGAGTCATTTTGGAAGCGGCATTTACATCCACGGACGATATGATGAAGCGATATTTTCCTTTCTTTACCCCGCCCCCAATGTCAAGTGTTAAATATGACAACCTGTCTTTGGTCGATAAGATTCAATCACCCATCCTGTTCGTCCATGGACAGTTTGACCAGACCATCCCTGTCTCCATGGCCCGTCGCCTTTTTGAAAAAGCCCGCTCTTCAAAAGAATTCTATGAAATTCCAGGCGCCGATCACAACGATACCTATCTGGTTGGGGGCCATGAATACTTTGCTGTATGGCAAAAATTTTTAATAAAGTGTCTGAATAATCAATAACATTGAAACGATCAACTTAGGTAAAATATTTTCTCATGACCCAAAGAGCCACCCATAATCAACTGGCCAATATCTGCGCCAAAGCCATTATCAATGCTTTTAATGAATACCAGGCCGAATTCAAGGTCATTACCCGACGGGCCAAAATGCGCTTTGAAAACCAAGATTGGTATGGGATGAAAACCGATTCAGACGAAAGGCTGGATCTCTATAAGAAAATGGTGGATCATATTGTTGTTAAAATTATATATTTGCTGAACGATCGAATCAACGATAAAGAGGTATGGATAAACATCAAGACTGAGTACTATGGTTTG
>JASFGF010000386.1:0-3453 GCA_050123915.1 Desulfobacterales bacterium
CTACATCTCTAAACCGTTTGATACAGAAGAGCTTCGCGCGCGAATCGATGTCGGCCGTCGTGTTGTCGATTTACAGGCAGCTTTGTTGGAAAAAGAAAAACTTCAAGTTATTTTTGAAATGACCGGTGCCATATGCCACGAGTTGACTCAACCAATGCAGGCTATTTCCGGAAATTCAGAGCTTATGTTGATGAATATTCAAAAAGATAATCCTTTGTATAGAAATGTTAAAACCATTAAAGACCAGATTGATCGAATGGGAGATATCACCAGGAAATTAAAACGGGTTACAAGATATAAAACCAAGGATTATATAAACAGCAAAATTATTGACTTGGACGGTGCTGCAACTCCATAAGAATTCGGATGTGAAACTTGAATATTATAAAGATTATACCGGATAAGGATAAAATTTGAGTCTTGAATTGACGGGGGTTGTGTTTACATGACATAGAAATTGGGTAGAAATGAAAGCGCAAGGTTTTAATGTATCAGGACTGAGCAGCATGTATTGGCAGATCAACCATAACTTCAGTATATTTTCCTTCTTCACTTTCAAATATAAGTCTTCCTTTATGATTATTAACGATACCATGACTGATGGATAGTCCCAATCCGGTACCGTCCCCTGATGGTTTGGTTGTAAAGAATGGATCACAAATTTTATTCAAGATGTTCTTAGGGATTCCTGTACCACTGTCATAAAAGATTGTTCGAATATAATGCTGATCTTCAGTTTCATTAATTTCACATTTGATATTTAGAAATCGTTCTTTACTCCATTCCAGAGGTTTCTGTTTCAAACCATAATGCGCGTTATTGAGAATATTTAAAAAAACCTGTTGAATCTCATGACTTCGTACGTTGATATCGGGAAGGGTATCTGGGACATTTAACGATAATTGTATCCCATCTTTTATTAATCGTTTTTCTATAAGTCCAAGGGCACTTGAGAGGATGTCTTTAATATTGGCAGGTTTTTTTTCTTCATGGCGATCTCTGGCAAAATAAAGCAAATTTTTTACAATTTCTGCAATACGATCCGCCTCTTTAATAATTCTGTTTAGAATATCGTTTTCCTGAGTTTGCTTTTGGTTCAGGTCTCTAAGTATTTCAGCATAACCGATGATGCCGCTGATCGGATTGTTTATCTCATGAGCAACTCCGGCAGCCAGGGTGCCGATTGCTTCCATTCTTTGGGCATGATGGAGCTGCGCTTCTATCTGTTTTTGTGATGTAATGTCTTTTAAAATAACAAGAATGGGTTTGTGTTTATCGTTTTTGATGGGTATAATGTTTAACACAACCTGATTGTTGTTCATTTCAAAGGGCGTGTCATGGGTGACCATTTGATTCGTTTCTATTTGAATTTTTAATAGATCTTCAATCTTTTTTTGATGTTTTTTGTGGAAAAGTTTAATAAAGTCTATAGACAACAGCGTTTCTTCCGGAATACCGATGATCGAAACGGCTGCAGGGTTTGCATAAATAATTTTTAAATTTTCGGTGAGTTCCAGAATCCCTTCGGAAATATTGTTTAGCGTGGCTTCAAAATGGTTTTTTGAAGCCAGCAACTCTTTTGAAATTTGTCGCCCGTAAAGACTTTCTCGTCCAAGTATTTCCTTTGGAATTTTGTAATCTCGAACCGTATCTAAATGCTCCAATATTTGGACAATGTGATCGGCCATTTTGTCAAAAGGTCCTTTAGCAATACAAGCATCGGCCCCGTAATCCAAAAAATTTGTCTCATTTTCAACAGCAACGGCAGAAAGAATGACGAGAAAAACTTCTTTGAGCTCTGGTTTGCTCCGAATAATCCGGCAGAGCTTCTCTCCACTGATATTCGGCATGACAAGGTCGGCAAAGATGACATTGGGAATGTTGGTTTTTAATATATCAAGTGCTGAAAGACCATCTGGAGCCGTTAATACCTGATGCCCCTTATTTTCAAGCAGGTTGCTCATAAATTTGAGCATTACTGGATGGTTATCCACAACCAGTATTTTCTTCATACCATCATTTCCCTTTAATTCTCAAATTGTAAATCTGATCTTTTAAGGCAAGATATTCAACTAAAATTTGACATCTTCAAACATCACCGGAATTGTGAAGCTTTTTCTGAAATACCTCAGCAGTTCTGGCCGTTTCTTCCAACTCTCCATCACGTGCTGTTTTTTCAATCGTTGTTGCAAGTTCAAGAAAGTCATCCAATTCAAGGTTCATTGCAGCACCTTTTAAAGAATGTGCGATTCCGGCAATCATTTCAATGTTTTTATTATTTATGGCGGACTGAAGATGTTTAAGATCGGATTTGCTGGTCTCGATAAAAAGTTCAACCAGTTCTAAATATTCATCTTCTTCCAATCCCAGTATTTTTGACATTTTATTAAAATTCAAAACAACTCCTTTTTAAATGATTAGAACGGATTTCAAACGCTTTTAATATTCAAACGGATTTTTCGGCCAAGCTTTTATCACCGAAGCATCAGCCCCTTAAGTTAATCCGGCTGAATAGAGTTTTGATCCGATTTTCTGCCGGAAATCCATTTTTCGATGACCTCAAAAAATATCTTTTTATTAATTGGTTTTGTAATATAGTCATCCATACCGTTTTCAAGGCACTTTTCCTTGTCCCCTTTTATGGCATTGGCTGTCAATGCAACGATTGGAACCCTTTGGATTGGTGATTGACGATTTTCCATTGAAAAATTATCTTGAAATTGAGCAGAATTTTGTTCAAAGGATTCGGCATTAGAGTTTTGACTTTTAGCATTATTTCTTTCTTCCCATTCACGTATGTGTTGGGTGGCCTCTATCCCGTCCATTTCAGGCATTTGCATATCCATAAAAATCAGATCATATTTTCCGGATGAAGTAATAAATTTGTCAACCGCCTTTTTTCCTGTATCGGCCGTTTCTACATGATAACCGGCTTTCGTTAGCATCATCTTTGCCAGTTTTTGATTGATGGGATTATCTTCCGCTAAAAGGATGTGTGAAGAATTCTTTTCCTCGATCAAAACCGAAGATGGGATTTTGAAATGTTTCTGAGTTCTGAGGTTTTCGACATCTCCATACCAATTTCTTTTATCTTTTTTGTAAAAGACATTCTCCAATACTTGATAAAGTTTTTCCCTTCGAACCGGTTTGCTTAAAAAGGCATCAAAGCCTGTTTCATTGTCTTTTTGTTTTTCACGCTCCAAAAGAAACGATAATGCTATTAGAAAAATATCGCGGATCGAAGATTTAACATTGCGTATTTGTTTTGCGATTTCATAACCATTCACACCCGACATTTTGAGATCAAGTATACAAAAATCGATTGGATTATTGCTATCAAGAGCTTTTTGCAACGTGGGTAAGACATCTTTTCCCTTATCAATTGCGGTAACATCCATTCCTGCTGATGTCAAAGTTTTGGTTAATATATTTAAACTGTTGAGGTTGCCATCG
>JASFGF010000387.1:0-3443 GCA_050123915.1 Desulfobacterales bacterium
TAAAAAAACACGACATAAAACCGCTGAGCGTCGAGGGTAAAAAAGAAGGTCACTGGGTTCTGCTCGATTACGGTCATGTCATCATTCACGTTTTTTATGAACCGGTTCGTGCCTTCTATGATCTGGAAGGACTCTGGATCGATGCAAAAAGAATAAAAATTGAAAGTCTTCCGGCCAGCCGAATAAACCCCTAAGTAAAAAAGCCTGGCCCATCTTAGATCCCGCAACACGGGGAAGGGCCAGGCTTGGTTTGCTCCCTTAAAAGACCTGTTTTACTTAAATTCGTACACGTTAAAAGTGCTAAAGTAACCTAAAGTTACGGTGTCGCTTCGCTCTCTCCGATCTGTAGGCTCTACGAGCTGGAAGCCGATGTTTTTATATAATTGATAAAATTCCTTAACCTTAGCTCACTTTAAACTCTTAATTAGTGTCCATCCGTGAGTTAAAAATGAACACAATGGGTGTCCAATTCAGAAATGAGCAATTTTTGTTCTGATCACTTGTGCCGTCGAAGCCTTGGCGAAATCGCAAGGCCGAACAAGGGTTTTCGGTCCCCGCAGAGCGGGACAGTAAGGCGTACGCCTGTACGCCGCAGCCGGAAACCCTCGGAGAACGCCGAGCAGGACAAAAAAAGCCATTTATGGATGGACACTAATTATTTCCCTGCAACATCCTGCCCGCAGTGTTTACAGATTTTTGCTCTTTTTTTTATGATTTCCGCACAAAAAGGACATTCGCGGGTGAAATATCGTTCATGAATCTTTTTCACAGATTCATCGACCTTTTTCTGGACGATTTCATTGCCGAATCTGGCACTCTTAATCGGTTCTATGGCTTCAAGAACCCCAATATCACCGATCATTTCCGCTGCTTTTAACCGAACCCGCTGCGGCTGGACTGCATCGAGAAGCATTCTGACCACCGTGACGTGGTCTTTGGCCACGTAAGCATCCGTAAGAATGGAAAAGCCTTTCTTGGTTTTTTCTTTTAGTATTTCCTGCTCCGCCAAAATATCTTCGTCAATAATTTGCCCGGTACCTCCCATGGGACTGAAAACAGGGATGCATTCAAACTGTGTTGTCCCCGGATAGTTCATGCACCGGTAAGATGATACTTGGCCATAATTTTCCTCCATATTTTTCCATCCCTTAACATACAAGGAGCATTCATCGTTGAAACATATAAACAGATAAGGCGTTCCCCAGCCGAGACCGTCGCTGAAGCTAAACGGGGGAACTTCCCAAATTATCATTTCTGTCCCGCAGTGAGGGCATTTGGGTTTGTCTTGACTAAGTACTTTTTCTAAAACTTGCTCTTTGGTTTCAAAGGCCATTCATTATCCTCCAATATTTGTTGATTGTGAGAAAATATTATCTGGTTTCAAATTTTCGATGTAACTAATATTACCATTAAATGTCATTTTGCAAATGAATCCTTTTAAAATCATTTGATCACATCGAGAACATACGGATAGATATGATCGACAATGCGGCGGTACCCTTCTGCGGTGGGATGTAAACGGTCCGGTTGATTGAATCGCGGATCGCCGCCAACCCCTTCCAGAAAAAATGGGATCAGAGGGATGGCATGTTTTCGGGCGATTTCCGGATAAATACGTGCGAAAGCCTTTGAATATTCGGGACCCATATTGGGAAGTATCTTCATGCCGCAAAGGAGCACTTCGATGTTGTTCGCTTTGACCACAGAAACGATCCGGTCCAGGTTCTTCCTCAGGATATCCGGATCAATCCCCCGCAAACCGTCATTGGCACCTGTTTCAAGGATGATGATATCCGGTTTCAGGGTCGAAATGACCCATTCGATGCGTGACAATGCCCCGCTGCTGGTCTCGCCACTAACGCCCGCATTGACGACGTTGAAATAATACCCGTCGCCGGCCAGTTTTCTTTGGAGTTGAGCAGGATAGGCCTCGCTTTCATCCACGCCAAGACCGGCCGTTAAGCTGTCACCCACAGCAACGATGGTTTTTCGGACGATTTGTTTTGGTACCGCCGATTTCGGCACGGCGTCATTTGACGCAGAATCTCCACTGCACCCGGCAAGATACAAACAGAAAACCACCATAAAGATCATAGCGAACATGGCGATTTTCGCCGGGTTATATGTCCGTTTTTTCAAGTGGTTTTGGTTTGCCTTATTCATCAGGCTGCTCCCTTAGATAGATAACCGGTTTTTTTTCTAATATCGACCTTGTGGAAACCATTCCGACCCCGATGATCAGCAAGAGGGTGGCCCCGACGATAATACCGCAGGACAACAAAAATGAATGATAGGTGATGTCAAGGAAAAACCGGCAGATCAAAAAAACGCCGGTTTGAGAAATCCCTATCGCCAGTATTCCACTGAGCAGGCCCACAATAAAAAGTTCAAGGGAAAATACTTTCCTGACAAATGTCTTTCCAGCCCCCAGGATTTTATAATAGACCGATTCTGTGATCCTTTCGGCACGGGTCGCAAACACGCCGCTGATCAGGATAAGAATTCCGGCCGCCATGCTCAGGATACAAAACCCTTTGATGATGGTCGATAGTTTTTTCATCATGCGCGCAAAGACCTGTATGCTTGCCGAGAGATCGATGACACTGACATTGGGAAACATTTTCACAATACGACTTTGCAGCAGGCCGACCCTGTGCTTTTCCACCCTCAGAGCGGTAAATATGGTCTGGGGCGCTGATTTTAACGTCTTCTCTTGAAATACGAAATAGAAATACGGGCCCAGCGTATCTGAAGTCCGGGTCCGAATGCTCGAAATCCTTGCCTTTAGCGGAACCCCCTGGATGTTGAACCGGATGGTGTCACCAATGCCCATTTTGTGCATGTCGACCACGGTGTCCAGCACCGATACCTGAGGACCGCTCCAGTCGTTGCGGAACAACCCGCTGCCCTTGATGATTTTTTCATCCGCCAACAGGCTGTTCCGGTAGGTCAGATTAAAGGTTCTGCCGAGATTGTCGCGGCGCTTTAGCCGCTCTGCCCGACGGTCGATGGTTTTGTCGTTGATCGCTGTGACCCTTGCCCGCACAATCGGATAAAAAGTCAACGGCTGTGCGATAAAATTTGCAAATGTCTCCTTCTGGGAAGGCTGGATGTCAATCACAAAAAGATTGGGTGCATCCGGCGGAAATGATTTGACGTAGGTGGTGTCGAGATTCTGTTCGAGCAGGTATATGGAAAAAATCACACTGAAAGATGCGGTCAGGGTGACAATAACCGACCAGGTAGCACCGCCTTGCCGGAACAGACCTTTGATCGCCTGGCGGACGACCATTCGACGAATACGCAACCGTTTTAATATCCACAGCAACAGTCGTGTGACCATCGAGGTGACGAGAATCAGAGCACCCAACGTCGCCATAAAATAAAATCCGAATCGAAGATCCTGCATGTGTCTGATGACTAAACCAAAGAAAAAGAGTACA
>JASFGF010000388.1:0-3408 GCA_050123915.1 Desulfobacterales bacterium
TTCCCGACACTTTTATTAAAATCAATTTTTCATTTTGAGTAAAAGCTGTCTGTATAACATCAAATAAGGCTGAGTTTGAAATAGATTAGAATCATTGGGTAATCAGACGATCGAGTATCAGCCCATGAAAACTTTCCTTTCCAGGAGAGGAGAAGGACCAACCCAGATGGGTAAGGCATAGGAGGCAGACGGCCACCCGCCAACGATATCCTGAAAACCAGCTGAATTCATCTGACGGCGGACCCACATGGCCGCATCCCTGGACAGCGGTAAAACATCCGATTTCAAAGACAATGCCATGAGGATTGGCAAACGTATGCTGGTGGGACCCCTGGACACTGATGCGGTCCTCAGGACTCGCGAGGATGTTTCGGCATTGACGGCAGCGGATATACTCCTCTTGTTCCAGTATTTCCGCTTCGGTTTCATCTTCAACCACACTTACAGGCATCTCATCATTTTGATTTTCAGGTGGAACACGAAACAGATAAGAGAAAGCCGGATAAGATGGGGTCATCTTTAACCTTCTTTGGATTTAGTTCACGTTGCCATTTGCCGGTATATTGGGTTCAATTTACAATGTTTTTGGATGGATTTCAATATGGTGTTTCCTATTCACTCAATTATGTCATCCTTGTTGATCATTATACTTTTTATCCAGGAACAAGCCCCTTGAAATCACATCAATTTTATATTAGTATAAATTTACCTTCAACACGATCTATAAGATTATGCGTTTTAAGGCATAGACAGGGTAGCTTAAAGGGACACTCCCAGAAATGAACACACCGACGATCGTTACAACACTATTAATATTCTGGCTGGTCATGGGTTTGGGTTTTCTTGCTAAATATGTCACCGTTCGGAAAAAAGGGAAGACCTTGTATGAAGCCTGGACCTCTTATGAAGGATTGTTGTTTATCTCAAGCATCGCTATACCGCTTTTAGTGTTGCTGTATAGATCTTTAATGGGTTAAAATTCATCATTAACCTCTTGGCCATCATCGTCGGGCAATTCCAGAATTTTTGCTGTTGATTCCAACGGTAGTTCCTCCACCGCCTTCAGCCTGCGCGCCATGGCGCGGGTTCTTACATTGGTCTGGTCTATGGTATTCGAAGCGGTGTTCAACTGCCTCTTGACCTTGCTTAAAACATCTCCGAATTTTCCAAATTCTGTCTTGACTGCCGCAAGGATTTTCCAGACTTCACTGGATCGTTTTTCAATGGCCAATGTGCGGAAACCGATGCGCAAACTGCTCAAAATCGCCGACAACGAGGTGGGCCCTGCGATCACAATCCGATAATCCTGCTGAATTTTTTCTACCTGACCCGGCTGTCGAAGGATTTCTGCATAAAGCCCCTCTGTCGGCAAAAACATGATGGCAAAGTCGGTGGTTTTCGGCGGTTCGATGTACTTATCACGAATCTCTTTTGCAGAACTGTGAACGGCGCGGATGAGCGAAGTCGTGGCACGCTGTACGGCATCGACGTCGGCAGCATCGGCGGCCTCCGCAAGCCGAAGATAATCTTCCTGGGGAAATTTTGAATCTATGGGCATCCAAACACAGGATTCAAGATAATCGTCTTTTCCGGGCAACCGTACTGCATATTCAACACACTCTTGTGATCCGGCTTTAATATTTACATTTTTATCATATTGATCCGGAGTCAATATTTGTTCTAAAAGTGCACCGAGTTGGACTTCTCCCCAAGTACCCCGTGCTTTAACGTTTGTGAGCACTCTTTTTAAATCACCCACCCCTGTGGCAAGATTCTGCATTTCTCCCAGACCATGCTGAACAGCCTCGAGTCGTTCACTGACGAGCTTGAAGGATTCTCCAAGTCGTTTTTCAAGGGTGCTTTGAAGTTTCTCATCCACTGTCCGGCGCATTTGATCGAGTTTTTTTTCATTATTTTCCTGCAAATATTTTAACTGTGTGTCGATGGTGCTTCGAAGTTTTTCGATGCCTGCTGTATTCGACTCGGTGAGTTCCTGAATACGTTTGGCAATGGATTCAAGTTGATCGTTTTGTGATTTGCCCATTTCACCGATGGTTTTCACCATGGTGTCAACGATATTCTTTTGACTTGCTGATACTTCTTCTCTCAGATCCCTTGAACTCTTTGCGGATTCTTCGCGGCCGAAACGCAATTCATCGCGGACCGCCTGTTCGATTTTGGAACCCCCATCTGATCTCATCCGTATCAGTGCGAAAATCAACAGCAGCGCGCTGATGGCCAGTAAAACAAACCGGGCCCACATGAATGTATCTGTCACGATGTAAACTCCTCCTCAACTGATCCCATAGGTTTTGAGCTTTCTTCGAAGGGTATTCAGGCCGATGCCAAGAAGTTTTGCCGACCGGGATTTGTTCCGACCTGTCCGTTTATAGACATCGATAATGTGAGATTTTTCGATTTGTGCTAAGGGCGCAATATTTTCAGATGCCGAATGGGTCAGGCATTTTGAACTAAATTTACGCTGTTTTAAATGTGCAGGGAGGACATCGGGTGAAATCGGTCTTCCCTGTGACAGGTTTACTGCCGACTGAAGGATCGATTTGAGTTCCCGAATATTTCCAGGGTAGTCATATTCCATGAGCAAGCATCTGGCGTCTTCGTCAAAGGCAGCCTCTTTGTTCGTATACTCTTTTAAAAATTTATCCGCCAAAAGTAAAATATCTTCTTTTCTTTCCCTCAAGGGCGGCAGATGAAGCCATCCACCCTTGATGCGATAATATAAATCTTTTCGAAAAGCCTTTTTGGCCATGAGCTTTTCCAGGTCCTCATTGGTGGCAGCAATGAATCGAACATTTGCTTTTTGCTGGTTGCTCGTTCCCAACTTAAAATATTCTCCATCCTGTAAAACACGCAACAGCTTACCCTGAAGCTCAGGCACCAGGTTGCCGATTTCATCTAGAAACAGGGTCCCGCGATGGCTATATTCCAGATAACCCTTACGGCTGTCTTCAGCACCTGTGAAGGCGCCCTTGGTGTGACCGAAAAATTCCGCTTCAAACAGGCTGCCGGTGAGTGATGCCATGTTGACCGGTGTAAAAGGAAAACGAGACCTGGGGCTGGCAGCATGAATGGCCCACGCAAGGAGTTCTTTGCCGGTGCCGCTCTCTCCTGTAATTAAAAGCGGAACATCACTGCCGGCATGAAGTTCAGCTTCCTTTAAGATTCTTAATACTTTTGCCGATCGTGTAAGGATGGGTTTAAACGGTTCGGCATTTTTAAGTCGGGGCAGGGTCCGGCTTTTTCCGATATCCAGAATATCCACAAGCCTCATTTTTTCCAGGGCTCGCTTCATCGAAAAAATAAGGTCTTCCCGGGATACCGGCTTTAAAAGATAGTCATATGCCCCTTTTTTCAAACATTCTACGGCGATTCGCGCTTCGTTAACGG
>JASFGF010000389.1:0-3401 GCA_050123915.1 Desulfobacterales bacterium
ATACCGAAATTACTTCAAGAGACATCGATCGCCAGGATTTTCCCCATTATTTTTTAAAGGAGATTTCAGAAGCGCCGATTTCTGTGGAAAAAACCCTTCAGAACCGCTGGAAAATCATGCATGATGATATGAATCGGTATACGATAGCCTTGGATGAAACCGTTTTCCCGGAATCACTTAAAAACGCGCTCTTAAATAAAGAGACACGACGCATCTTTTTTGTCGGCCAGGGGACTGCCGGAGTGGCTGCACTGGCATGTGCAGACATTCTGAATTACTATATGGATGATCCCTCCCTTTATATCGGTGCACTGAAAGCATCGGAGCTCAGCGGATTTAAACTGAGCGATAAAGAGAAAAAAAACGCGATGGCAGACGCCCTTGTCATTGCCATAAGCCAGTCTGGAACAACAACAGATACCAATCGTGCCGTTGAAATGGTCAAAGAACGGGGCGCCTATACCCTTGCCATCGTGAATCGAAGGGATTCCGATATTACCTTCAAGGTTGACGGCGTTATGTACACCAGCAGTGGCCGCGATATCGAGATGTCGGTGGCTTCCACAAAGGCGTTCTATTCACAGGTCGTTGCCGGAGCGATCCTGGGGCTTAAAATTGCCGGGCTTAAGAAGCGAAGACAGGATGATTTTATTTCAGCGGAAATAAAACAACTTCTCAAGCTGCCGGATCACATGAGAACGATTCTATCCAAGCGAAACCAGATCGGAAAATCTGCCAAAAGGCTTGCCACAACCAAGACATATTGGGCAGCAGTGGGTAGCGGGCCTAACAAAGCGGCAGCGGATGAAATCCGAATCAAACTGAGCGAACTGTGCTATAAAACGATTTCTTCGGATTATATTGAAGATAAAAAGCATATCGATCTTTCTTCAGAACCCCTTATTATTGTTTGTGCGGCAGGCACGAGGGGAGCCGTTATTGGTGATATCATAAAGGATACCGCTATATTTCAAGCCCATAAGGCAGTGCCGGTGGTTATTGCCGATGAGGGTGAAAACAGGTTTGAACCTTATGCAGCGGATGTCTTTCATGTCCCATTGATCAGTGAACATTTTTCGCCCATTTTAAACACCCTGGTGGGTCATATCTGGGGATACTATGCAGCCGTGGCCATTGATGAGGCGTCCCGGTTCCTTTACGCTTTCAATAAAGATATTCGGGACATCGTGGATGATTATTCAAGAAAGAATATGGATGTTTATGAACTTGTTTTGGGTAAACCTTTTCGGGAAAAAATCGCTTTGTTTTATAAAGAATTCAGAAAAAGAAAAGGTTCCAACGGTTTTCCAACGGCCATGGGACTTGAGATGGCATCGGATCTGACGCTTTTGCTCAAATATTTGTCGGGCCGGCTGCCGATATCTGATTTTGAAATCGATTTCGGGAAAAAGGGTACAGCCTTGAACATGCTGAACAAATTGTTTGAGTGTCTGGGAGAATCGATTAATTGTATGTCTCGCCCTGTAGATGCCATCCGGCACCAGGCCAAGACCGTTACTGTGGGGACAAGCCGTATCAGCGAAAAGCTGGAAGGCATACTGTTTGATATATTGGTGGAATACAACATCAGCACTTCCCAGCTTATCAACAGAAATATCATCGTACTTAAAAATCTACAAAAGATCGTTGCCGATATTCAAGGGGCCATCCTGTATAGAATCGATGGTTTGAATGTTCTCGGTGAACCGACAGAAGAAACGACCATTGAAATCATTAGAAAAGAAGGAGTATTAAAACCGATTCCGTCCCGAGTCGAAACTGACAATTTACTCAAGGGGACCAAGAGAATTATTGTTAGGGAAGGGAATGTATATATCGGCATCGGACGAAAAGATGACCGCAGCATTATCGTTATTCCGATTATATCCACTTCCCCTGATATGCCCAATATCATTGAAAATATTCTGCTATTGACGATATCGTTCAAAGAAGATGTGTCGCTCGAAGTCAAGATAAAGGCCCTTGGCGGGAAATATGAACGGATTAAAAATATTGTTCAGGAAAACAGCGTGAAGTGGGATGATCAGTATCTTGAACTTGTGGAGATGAAGGCACTTTTTGGGATATCAGCAGAAAAAGTTGGCGAATTTATCGTATCTCGTGTCAACCACTTAAAAACCTAATATTGAGAGGTCTGGTGTCGTGCGAACGGAGATCAGACTTTTTTTGCTAAGTTTCTTACCTTTTTTCAGGAACGCAATTACAGCTTAGCAGGCCGGGTTAAATTTTAAGGCAAATATTTCATAGGCAATACGGTATTTTCCGATTTAAGCGAATGGTTTTCAGGTCGATCCGCGTATCATAGACCAGAATTTCAATACCATTTTTTAGGGTCTGTCTCAGCGTCCTTCCGTAATCAGGGTCGATATGATCGGCGGGTTGAAAAATTTTAGCGTCCATTCGTTGTATGACATAAAATATCACACAGCGAAATCCTTTGGAAACAAGGGAGGAAAGTTCGACCAAGTGTTTGAGCCCTCTTGATGTTACTGCATCTGGAAAATATGCAACCCCTTCTTTTACGAGAGTGCAGTTTTTAATTTCTATGTAGCATCGATTTCCATCTTCACTGCTTAAAAGAATATCGAGCCGGGTATTATCGGAAGTTTTAACTTCTCGTGTAAGGTTGTCGTATCCATTAAGATCTGATACCAGACCCGCCTCAATGGATTCTGCCACCAGCCGGTTAGGGATCAACGTGTTGATACCGACCATCGATGCGGGCATTTCAATGAGTTCCCACGTGTATTTTAGTTTTCGTTTGGGATTATCATGAAAGGACAGATAAACCGGCCGGCCGGGTTCACAACATTCTTGCATGCTGCCAGAATTGGGGCAGTGGGCGGTGACCAATTCACCATCGGCTAATTTTACGTCCGCCATGAACCGCTTGTATCGTTTAACAAGGATTCCCGGTATGAGTTCTGGCCAGGCCAGATCTTTTGATGGTGTTGAAATTTTGGTTCTTTTCATGGAAGCACATCCCTTGGAAACATATCTGAACATGTATGCCCAAATGAGATAAAATGCAACACTATAGCCATTTTAAGGCATTGCCGTTTCGGGTATAATTAAATTTTTGCTGAAAGAACTTGAACCAAATAGTAAATAGAAAACTGTAAATAGTGAATAGAAAATTAGAAGATTTCCTTAAATATTTCCCTATAAATAGGGATCTACGACAATCATCAATCTGCAAACATAAATCATCAATCGTTTGGACCTGAAGCTCTTTTTAAATCGATTGAGCGACCATTTAGAAGCCATCTCAAAATAAAGATTTTTGTTCAAGATCCCCCGCTAAAAACCAACGGGATAAAAAGGCGGAGCCGAGTTTTAACCCGCCCCGCCTGCTGACGGGATCTTCGACACGCATGCTC
>JASFGF010000390.1:0-3401 GCA_050123915.1 Desulfobacterales bacterium
TGTGCATGTTGTAAAATTAGAAGCTATCTCAAAATAATCTTTTGGCCCAACCCGCCAGAGGCGGACAAGCCTCGGCGTTGAAGCCTCGTTTTAAGTCCTCGACATACTTGAGTATGCCTGCGGGTTAAAACTCGGCTCCGCCTTGATCTTGAACCAAAATCTTTATTTTGAGATGGCTTCTAATGTACAATAAATAAGTTTATCAGGTTTTTCAATCTAAATTTAAATTCGGTCTATAGCCGGCATTAGTAAGTATATTTACTTTTCTAAGGTTTTGGGGTTTTAAAAAAAATAATCAGACCTGAAGTGTTAATGTTTTCAAAGGGCTAAGTTGTTACGTTTACTTTTCATGCCAAACTCAAAAAAAAGCTAATAGATCTCTTCACCAGAGGGAATGGGTTGAATGATTTTAACCGGAAGCTGGAGTGTTCTTTTAATAATTCCCAATAATCCCTCTCCCACCTCGGAGGGTGGAAGCGGTGTAACGTTCGGATTTTCCAGATGGCCTTTTATTCCAACAGGAATAGAGATAAGAGATCCCCCCAGGATATCTTTTATCAGAGGTGTTCTTTTAATAAAAAAGTCGATGGTTTTTAAAGGAGCAACCAGGGCAGTCATATCCATTTGCTTTTTGACCACATCAACATACCCTTGGCACACGATGTTCATGGAGGTGCCGTCGATGATCATTTCATCAAATACTAATTTTCCATTTTTGATATCTGCTTTAGCATGAATGGAGTTATAAGCAAATCCACTGGTTGCGGGATTTGACAGTTTTCCCTTGAATATGTCGGTGACATTAAGAATGCTGAAGATTTTTATCAATATTCTGAAACTCCTGCCGGATTGAAAACGGCCTTTTGAGGCATAAAACTTTAAATCGCCATTTAAATTCTGTATCAATGTTTGGGGGGTTCCTTTTGCTTTAATGTTTCCTTCAAGGTTAAAGTCCCCGACAATTTTTGCGGATTTATCTCTAAGGCATTGGACGCTGGGATTCAGCTCTTGATTTTGGGCAGACGGTTTTAAATCGATAGTTATCGCTCGGGGCGTTATTTCCAAAGTTCCTAAAGTTGTTATACCGCATACATTGGCATCGGTAATGGAAACCGCTGCGGTTTTGTCATTAAAACGAATGTCAGCCTCAAAGGGTTTCCATGTTAAACCTTCAAAGGATAAGTTTTCAATTTTTGCTTTTATCATACCACGAACCGGATACACCCATAACTTTTCAACGGTTTGATCGTCGTTTTTTTGAGTGTTATTATCCAGATCCTGCTTCAATTGATCTAAATTTAAAACATCCGCAAAAAGTTCCAAATCCAAATTGGGAGCAGCAGCCGACAAGGTCACTTCTCCTTTAAGGTCAAACGCGTTATCCGCCAACGCCAGCCGAGCTGATTTAACTTGAAGAATGTCCTTTTTTGCAGTCAAAAAAAGGTCGTTTATAACGAGCGGCGGTTTTGTCTTTCTTGGAAAGACAAAACCTTTTACTGTAAGTCCACCCTTAAGCATTGAGTTAAAGGGTTTATCCAAAAGCACGTGCGCATAAAAATCTCCGTTCATTTGTCCTTTAAGAATTTCATTTTTTTCTAAAATATTATCCAGGGTGTCTTTTTGTAAATTTCCGGCAAATAAGACATCCATGATTCGGTGTTTTTGACCCAGTTTAATGGATGCGTTGGAGACTCGATCTTTGATGATGAGTTTTTCGATGGCCAACTTTTCGGGGTTTGCTGAAAAATCTGTAGTAATCTTGGGTCCTTTATTTATAGACAGATCTCCTGAAAAAGTGATGTGTTGTTGATTGTTCCGGGTCAGATGTGCTGTTGTAACCGATATCGGTGACTTTAATCTCAAAAGTGGCGATATGTTAATGGCGTCTTCAGCCCATCGGGTAACATCCGGCCCTATTTCCCCCTGGAATGTCATATCGATACGACTGAAACCCTTTAGATAATCTTCAATGATTCCGGACATTTTCAACGAGGTGTCATGGATACGGGTTTGAACATCAGTCATTGAAAGATTTTTAGAAGTTACGCTAAAATTTCCTTTAGGAGCTGACAGAGATCCCGGCAACAGCGGTGAGTTCACATTCAGATTCTGAACCTCACCGGATATTTGAAACTGATAATTTTCCGGTTCGAGAAACGGACCGTTTAGATTTATAGAAGATAATGCCATAATACCTTTGACATTTTTCAGATCCCGGAGCTTTCCAGGCATTATTTTAGAGGACAACAACCACGGATATATTTCTTCAAAATCAAGGTTTGCTTTCCCCGACGTGATTTTCAGGTGAGGTATGTTATCCCAGTTGATTTGTCCGGAAACTTCGGTAAATGTCGAATTACCCATACTACCGCTCGCATTTTTTACGGAGGATGTGTTTCCTTCCAAATAATATTGACCGCTGTTAATTGTCAACGGATGCGGTAATCGCCGGTAATTTGCAGACAGGTTGAATCGAGACACGTCCACGAACACATTGATCGATGCAAAGCTTTCTCCCAAAACAAGCCTTCCTGCTGCCCTTCCTGTTACGTTTTCAACTAGGGAATTCTCTTTGATAAATGCTTTGTTGTGAACCACGCGTTTCAAGATGGGAGGAAGTTGTGACAGGTCGGCCTCAAGGGTTAGATCAAGATGAAAGGGAGCGTTTTTGCCTTCAAGTCCCAGTTTCAAACTTCCGTCAAGACACTTTGAGTTCCCCATATGTGCTTTAAGGTTTTTGCCTTTCAGAACGCCTTTTGAAATCGTTACATCTCCTTTAACATCCGTTAAATCCAAATCGACTTCGGGAACAAAAATGTCACCATCTGTTATGTTGCTTTTGATGGCGATGTTTTCCAATTTCCCCAGGTCCTCAAGAGACTTTCCATGGGAAATCAACTGAATATGGGGGACGTTTCCGCCTTTTACAATTTTAAATAGTTCATTAACGGCGGGAATTTCTCCTGCCAGATCCAGAGCAGCTTTCCGGGTTGAAACGACATCCACATCTGTTCCCGTCAGTTCCAGATTGACCTTTGTCGACTTCGATGGCAAAGTGCGATGGATATCCAATTTGCCGGATAAATTAAGCTGGGGGTATTCTAATTTAAGATTTATTATTGATAACAAAAACTTATCTTTATACAAATGAACGGCTCCCTTTAGGGAGATATTTTTACAGATACTGGTATCACATTCCATGTCCAGGCTGATATGGTCTTTTAAAACATCTATGCCGGCGTTAATATCCTGTAACCAAAAAGCAAGCTTTTTTTCTTTAAGAATATTCAACCGGGCATTCTTCAACCGGACGCGCAGTCCGGGTGTTTTTGATAGTATAACGCCTAAAACGGCTCCCACTGTTTCTTCAACGGTTCCCAAAGAGAATGAATTAAGATGGT
>JASFGF010000391.1:0-3393 GCA_050123915.1 Desulfobacterales bacterium
TAAAAATCATTTCGAAAAAAATGACTTAAATCTTCCATTTAATAAAGTGTCGCCGCTATGATGATCATTTTGACATTGTTTCCTGAATACTGCCAAATTTACGTATCCAGGGTTTCAGCGGAGAAAAACGGGCAGCGACCTTTTCCGCATCTGCGCGGTTAGCAAAGCTACCGTAGATAGCAATATATAAATTCTGTCCGTTTTGTTTTTTTCGATAATAGGCAAAGCTGCCCGTTTGAGACTGTTGCTCTATAAATTCTGTTACCGCCTTTTTGCTGCTCATGGCCGACAGCTGTAACGTCAAATGTTGGGGATTGCGGTTTCTGATCCACTCAATATTTTCAATTCGCTGTGATTCCTTGGTTGAGGTCACCTGTTTTGAACTGGCTCGCTTTTGCCCCTTGTTGATTCGATGATTCGCCGTCATTGAAACGTAGGATTGACCTCCCAAACATTGTGCAACGTTTAATTCCTGACCCTGGTGGACTTGCTGATATTTTTCCCAAAAGGCGATGTCGATTTTTTTGTGTGCGGCCGGGACGTCTTTTTTGCGGTAACGGCTTACCTGAGAAGGCCCACCATTGTATGCAGAATAAGTGGCACGGGCCAGATTAGATAGACCGCCTCCATATTTATGCTCTTTTTGTTTCAACGCATAATTGACCATGAATTTGAACAGGATTTCGCTTCCTGCACGGGCGTTATAAGTGATGTCCCATCTCAACTTGGAGGGAGAGTAAAAGCCACGCCACACCTTTTCATTGATCTGTAACAGGCCGATATCGCCTGTTCCGGAAATAAGAGGAACAACTTTGCGATTTTTTATGATGTATTGACGCCAGCAGCTTTCTTGCCATGCAGCGGCCAACACCAGTTTTTGGTAAATACGGGCATACTTATGATCTATTGATGACGAACGAATTCGACTATCCGCTTCTTCCAGCAATAAATTTCGAATTTCAAAAAGATAAGGCTTCAACTCTGCATCGATAGGTACCCAGTGATTCAGACGATTTCTGAGGTTTGCGGCATAGACCGGTCGGATCAGTTGGAAGTTAAAGCCATTTGATTTTTTTTGTTGGATAATTTTACCAGACATTCCGAAATCAAACAATTGCTGTATTACCGGATCGATTTCATCCTGGTATTTTAGCGGATCAATGGATGGGTCGCTATTTAGAATACGTGCCAAACGTCTCAGACCGTCAACGGATATATCCAGTCCAATCGAGGGGCCCAATCGATCCAGGGCATTTAGTGCATCCGCCGCTGTTATGAAGGATAAAAAAGGCAGTAAATTCTGTTCCGGTGACTGAACACTGATCTCCCGCATTACCGGCATCAGTTTCTCCCAGCTTCTGCCAAACAATTGTTTGACCGGGTCGGTTGCACTTTGCCGGGGTTTAACGAGGACCGACTTAAACTGGTAGCGTCCATCCAGAAGTATCTCCAACAGGGCGTCACGAAGTTCTTTCGAGCGAGTGGCAGTGGCGACCTCCTTGATAACAAACGTCAAAAAAGCGTCCCAGCTTCGGTATCGTTGTTCGAGTTGCTGTATTTCAAGTTCACTGAGGGCGGGTTCCGGACCGGCCTTAGCAACGGTCTCGGCATCAATTAGCAGCCGGACATCCAGTCCGTTGGAGCGAAGAACAAGGTGACCGATACGCAGGCTGTCGATCATTCCTTTTAAGTGATCTGCCGGAAACCGGGGCAAAAAGTAAGGTAGCAAGGCTTTGAACGGATCGATTTCAGGTTTTAGATCCAACTTGTAACGACTTAATAAAAGATGCAATTGTTCCTTCACCGCCTGAAGGACTAAACCATCCTTAAGGAGATTACCTTTTTGATCGTAAAGTCGGGCTTCCTGCACCTTAAACGCTACGGACAACGGTTGATCTTTTACTAATGAAGGTTTACCGGTAACAGCCGTGCGTCCAGTCCAACGGGTAATGACTTTACAGGAACCAATTGCGGAGACGCCGATTGTGGCGAGAATTTTAGCGTCCACTCTTAGCAGTTCTCCCTCTGCTGACAGACGGGGTTCTGAAAAGGTAATACTCGTGCAACCGTCGTCGTCCAGCAGATATTGTTCGGTGTTATTCGGTCCTTTAAAATCATCCCGAATCATAAGAAGCTGCCATTGCTGGTAGTCAAGAAAGACAGGGATGGTAACCGTTTCAGCCTTCGCTGGAATTGGTTTGATGATCATTGCCACAAACAAAGTAGCATATAGAATAACTTTCAAGCGAGAAAGCATAGACCCAGACATCTAAATCCACATAGAGTTTAAATTAACATCGGGTCCACCCACACTCCATATTGGAACAAAGCAGACAGCCTTCGGCCCGGTGAACCAATGCACCGCAGTCCGGACAAATCATATTTTTTATGCCGGCTGCATGGTTTTCGATAAAGTGGCTGTCCGCATCCTCAATCCGTTTTGCAACCTCGCGATACACGTCCGAATAGGCGATGGCCACTTCAAGCCCTTTTCCCATGCCGGCCGCGCAACTGTTGACCTCCACATCCTTGCCTGAAGATATGGCCTTGGTGCACGCCGGACAGTGAATCGACTTCATGGAGCGGATGATTTTTTCAGGTGACACCCCGGCCCTAAGACAGTAAGACAGAAGTATGCCCAGTGCCTTGGTGTTGGCCGCACATCCGCCGCCCACTGTCCTGATAAAAATTTCGACAACCCCGTCTTTATCGAAATGAGGATCCACATAGAGTTTGCCACAGGCGGTTTTCATTTTCAAACTTGGCCCGGTGGTCGCCCGGGGCCGATGTTTGAGTTCTCCGCGAGCCAGCGCAACCGCTGTTTCCTCGGTTTCCATGACTTGCTCTCGGACAGTCAAAGCCTGAACATACCGGGAGCCGTCCCTGTAAAATGTTATCCCCTTGCATCCCATTTCCCACGCTTTGAAAAATGCTTTGGAAATCTCGGATTTATCCGTATCATACGGGGCGTTGATGGTCTTTGACACACCGGAGTCTACGCCGTTTGTCTGAAATGCAGCCTGAACCATAATGTGCTCCTCAATAGAAACATCTTTTGTGGTCACGAAAAATTCAGGCAATGATTCGGTTTTTTTCTTTTGATACCACTCCCCCACCACTGAAGGAACAATGTCCAAATTTTCACCTTCCAGACACGCCTTGGTATAATTGAACGCAAAGTTCGGTTCACAACCGGATGAGCAGTTCGCGATCAAAGAGAGCGTACCTGTAGGGGCCACGGTGGTCAGGGTACTGTTGCGTCGTTTTGGACCGGAAAGCGGATATTCTTCATAGGCCGGCGCCACCCCTTTTTCTTGGCCCAGGGCAACGGAAGTTTCATTGGCCACGGTATAAATGTCGGTCATGATGGCTTTTGCCACGTCAATGCATTCG
>JASFGF010000392.1:0-3379 GCA_050123915.1 Desulfobacterales bacterium
GCCAAAGGGGTTATCAAACAACTCAAAGAAGGAGGGGAAGTGACCCGGGGTTGGCTGGGTGTCGGCATTCAGGATGTAAACGATGAAATGGCTGAGTATTATGGCGTTAAAGGTAACAAAGGTGTTCTGGTATCTGAAGTTTTCCCCGGAGATCCAGCAGATAAAGCCGGCATCCGGACAAAGGATATCATTATTGAGGTGAATGGCCAAAAAATTGAAACCAGCCGCGAACTGACCCGTATCGTCGCCGGTTTTCATGTCGGTGAAGTGGTCAAAATCAACGTGTTGCGCGACGGCAAGGAGAAAACCTTTAAAGTCAAAATTGCCAAACGGGAAGAAACAGAGAGAGTGTCCCGCGGTATGCCGCCCAAAGAACATGATGTGTTCGGGATTAGGGTCTCAAATTTGACACCCGAAATCGCACGCAGACTAAAGTTGCGGGAAACCCAAGGGGTGGTGGTAACCGACGTCCAGGCCAACAGTCAGGGTGAGGACAAAGGAATTAAAACCCGCGATATTATCAAAGAGATCAACCACCAATCCATCAACACAGTGAATGAATATAAGGATGCGATTCAAAAGGTGAAAAAAGGTGACACCGTCAGCATGTTTATCAAACGGGCCAACTCAGGGTTTTTTGTGATTAAATTGAAAAAAAATGATGGATAAAAAAATTTTGGGTTGATGAACTCGATAAATATTTCTAAAAGACAGATATTGAAAAAATCATTTTTTGTCTTAGTGTACCTATTCTAATACTGTAACGTATTTATAACTAGGGTTATGCATTCTATATATGGGAAAGTGTAAAGCGCCTAAAGTTTAGGTATTCTATCAATTTGAATGATAAATGATTGCGCTGAAAGCGCGCTCCTCAATTTTAGCTCACTTTAGGCACCCCAAACTTCAAACTTTTGGGTTACAGCTTATACGGGATAATTGTACTTTCAAAAATACGCCATAGAACTTGCGAATCTGAGTACTGAGCGTCAAAAAGAAAGGAAAAACCATGATCCATGTTGAAAACCTGACAAAATATTACAACAATTTCTGCGCCGTGGATCACATCAATTTCGACATCAAAAAAGGTGAGATTTTAGGCCTTTTGGGACCCAACGGCGCAGGTAAAACCACGACCTTGAGGATGCTGACCGGCTATTTTATGCCCACTTCCGGGACCATTCGCGTCAAGGACTACTTGCTGGATGAGCATCTGTTAGACATCAAAAAATTGATGGGGTATTTGCCGGAATCGGCGCCGTTATACCACAGCATGCTGGTCTTTGATTACCTAGATTATGTTGCCGGAATTCGGGGAATGGACAAAAATCAAAGAATCTCCAGAATCCGAGAGCTGGTGAATTTGTGCGGATTGGATGAAATTATGCACCGGAGTATCAATGAACTCTCCAAGGGGTTGAATCAGCGTGTGGGTCTGGCCCATGCCATGATGACCGATCCGGAAATCCTGATACTGGATGAGCCCACGTCAGGTCTGGACCCGAATCAGATTGTGGAAATTCGTAACATCATTCGGAAAATCGGAAAAGAAAAAACCGTCATTCTCTCCACTCACATTTTGAGTGAAGTGGAAGCTACCTGCGACCGCGTGGTGATCATCAACAAAGGCAAGATCGTTGCAGATGATATTATGGAAAATCTCAAACAGTCTGCCGGTCAAAAATATTTCATCCATTTAGATCTGCTCAACGCCGATTTTCAAGATGTGGACGAACAATTCAGCAAAATCGAGGGTGTCGAAAAAATCCAAAAAATTCATGACGCACAAAACGGCAATCTCAGCATACGGCTTGCGTGCGAATCACCGGTGGATTTGAGAGAAACCATTTATCAAACCATCAAACAGACATCCTGGATTCTTATCGAATTTCGCCAGGAAACCAAAACATTAGAGACCGTATTCCGGGAGCTGACCAAGGAGGACTGATATGCACCAGGCGATCCGTATCTGTAACAAGGAATTTAAAGACTATTTCATATCTCCCATTGCCTATATCGTCATCTCAATTTTTCTGCTGGTGACCGGGTGGTTCTTTTTTACGACATTCTTTTATTACAACCAGGCAGACCTGAGAAA
This sequence comes from Desulfobacterales bacterium, assembly GCA_050123915.1. Lineage (GTDB taxonomy): Bacteria > Desulfobacterota > Desulfobacteria > Desulfobacterales > UBA11574 > UBA11574. The sequence continues at coordinate 2,099 of JASFGF010000392.1, forward strand.
TTTTTTTAATCTGCTTCCCATTACATTTTCATTTCTGATTCCGGCGGTGACCATGAGACTCTTTTCCGAAGAGCTGAATGTGGGTTCCTATGAAATGCTTCTGACCCTTCCGGTAACATTTACGGATATCCTTTTCGGTAAATTCCTGGCCGGTGTTCTGTTCGTGGCGGTCGCCCTGATCCCGACCTTTGCCTATCCGATATGTATCGCCTTCATGGGCCAGCTCGACTGGGGGCCTGTGGCCGGCGGTTACTTAGGGGCTGTTTTACTGGGTTCGGCGTTTGTTGCAGTGGGATTGTTTGCCTCATCCTTGACACGCAACCAGATCATCGCATTTATTGTCGGCATGACCATCTGCTTTACCCTCACGTTGATCGATAAAATGCTTTTTTTCTTTCCCCGGGCCCTGCTCGGTGTCATCGGTTATCTCGGCGCCGATTTTCATTTTAAGAACATATCCAAAGGTATTATTGATTCAAGAGATATCATCTATTTTTTGAGTGTCATGTTCATCGGACTTTACAGCACCCACCTGATCATGCGGGGAAAAAATTAAGGAGCTTAAAATGGGCATTCAGAAACGATATTCAAAATACATCAAACTTTGTATTTATCTGGTCATCATCGTCCTTGTCAATGTGGCGGGAATGACACTCTTTTTCAGAATCGACTTGACCGAAAACGGCATTTATTCCATATCCGAGGCCAGCAAAAAGGTGGTGTCCACCCTTTCCGAACCGCTGACCATCAACGTCTTTTTTACAAAAAATCTTCCCGCACCGCACAACAATACCGAACGATATTTACACGATCTTTTAGAAGAGTATGCCATCCATGCCAATTCATATTTTAACTACAAATTTTATGATGTCAGCCCCGAGGCCGAAGGGACCAATCCTTTGACGCGGGAGAATCAGAATCTGGCGAACAATTACGGGATACACCCGGTTCAGATTCAAGTGTATGAAGAGGATGAGGTTAAATTCAAAAAAGCCTATATGGGGCTGGTGTTGATCCACGGGGATATGGTCGAGCGGATCCCAACCATTACTTCCGTCAACGGATTAGAGTACAAGCTAACAACGGCGATACAGAAGCTGAACAATAAAATCAGCGCACTGCTGAACCTGAAGGATAAAATCAAGGTTAAACTGTTTCTGTCTTCTTCATTGAAATCCGTGGCACCGTTAATGGGCCTTAACCAAATACCCGAATATCCGGAAAAATTAAAAGATAGCATTGAACACCTTAATTCCAGGAGCTTTGGGAAACTGGAATATA
>JASFGF010000393.1:0-3356 GCA_050123915.1 Desulfobacterales bacterium
ATCAGCACATCTTTGTCTGATACGCTGCCCGGGTCTGAAAGAAAAGGGTTAAGATGTATCAGCCTTTTTTGATTTGCACTTTCGGACAGAATCGTTGAAATGATTTGTTTTTGAAAAGGTTCACTCAGTAAACCAAAATCGATGACATCATTTTTCGTTATGTTTTCATAAGCGATTTTAATGGATATGTCGTCGATGGTTGTCCCGAACACTGCGCAGACTTTTTGTATGCTTAACTTCCACGCGTAAAACAACCTGTCATTATCGATCCAATCCATCGGAACATCCAACCGTGTATAAAGGTGGTTCAATCGAATCGAATTTTGTTCAAAGTCATGGCAAATATCCGGAAGTTTTCGTCCCCAGAGGTTTCTTTTAGCGGTCCATGGTTCCAGAAAAGAAAAACCGAACCCTTCGGCAATGCTCGTTGTGATAAGAAAATCCGAGGATAAAACAAGATCGGAAAATTCATGGGTTAAGCCTGCTTCAAATATGACGTTCAACTTGTTTTCTATTACAAATGTTTTCCAGTTTTCGTAGCTGTTAATGTCAGCAGGGCTGTTGGGTGGGAGTGTAATGACAAGGGATGCGTTCTTTTTGAAAAACAAAGACAAAAGGATGGCTTCTCCAATATTTTTTCTGCGGATAGCCCGAATCGGATACAAGATATAATTTTTTAAAATGACATCTTTTGTGCTGAAATGAAAGGGTGTTATGGTGTTAAAGATTTTATGAAGGCCTTCTTTTTTTAATCCTGTTTTAAGCAAAATGTTATAGTCTCTGGAGTTAATGACACCATAATGGCAGTTCGCGACATACTCTTCTTCAGCAAAGTAGGACAAAGGACGCCCATCTTCTGCAAAATCATGGATTTGCAAAAAGAGCTTGAGACCTCTTTTGTTAAGCACGTTAAGGATTTTTAAAAAATTGGTATTTTTTTTAAGTGTTGGATTGTGGACGTGCAAAAGGTCGCATCCGTTTTTCCATTTTGAGTGAATTGCCTCAATGATGGCGGTTGCGACACTTTCAGGTTCCATCAAATTCCTGCCGGGAAAGTCGTAACCGAGTCCTGGGATGTGGACAACCTCGCAGGGAAAAGATGATTCCGGGGGTTCTCCCGACAGGACCAACAGTTCACACGTGTCGATGATAGATTCGACCTGCTGCCTTAAAACGGTGGTGACACCGCCGGTTTTGAGATGGTAATGGATAAATGCGATTTTCAAGTTTTGTCCTGGCCATTGGTTTGTTGAAAATATTTTCACTTCAGGTATAATTAAATTTTTGCTGAAAGAGAAGACCAATGGAATCGATTCGTTTCATAGAACCTATCGATTACGTTTTGTTTTAATGTCTGAAAAGTGCAGCCAACTCTTCGAGTTCTTTTTTGAAATATCCAAGATCTTCAAGGGGGATGTTGTTCCTTTCAACGTGCAGCATTAAGGCGTTGAGTGTATGCATTAATTCAGGTTGTCGGTCGGATAGTTGAGATTGCCGATAATCGTCACAGTGTTGACGGTGTTGGCACTTGTGGCAGACCTCAATGGCTTTTCGATGCTGACTTTTGCTTCTGGTACAAAGGATATATTTGGCTTGGTTCTTTATCTCGTCCACTTATTTTCTTCTTTGTTGCTCACATCAACTTCCAGAAAACATACAGCCCGTTTCATTCACTATAAATACAAAATCAAATAAAACGGAAAATTTCATTAATATCCAGGTAAAAACTTGAAAAATTATTAGAAGCCATCTCAAAATAAAGATTTTGGTTCAAGATCAAGGCGGAGCCGAGGTTTAAGCCGCAGACATACTCAAGTATTTCGAGGACTTAAAACGAGGCTTCAACGCCGAGGTTGGGCCAAAAGATTATTTTGAGATGGCTTCTAAAAACTATAGGATAATATTGCTTAAGTGTCAAAAAGATATTGATATGTGAAAAGAAATGAGAAAAAATGATCAGACGTGACACCTTAGCATCTCGAATTCGTTATCGTTTCAGGTATGATTAAATTTTTGCTGCAAGAACTCATGAATAAGGGCTCGTAATGAAAGAACCTTTCCAGGCTTGTAATAAAGATCTTTGTCTGTACGGAGGGTTTTATCCATAAAGTTAAATCATCCATGGTTTTTTCAAAACGAGCCCTAATCCACTCAGACAGCTTCCAGTCAAAAATTTAATCATACCTGAAGCTTCTTTGAAATTTGTTTTTTTGAAAGGACGAAGTTATTAAGACCTGGCGTCTTTTAGATTTATTAATTTATCCCGCGTGTCCGGGATAGGTATATGAGGTTATGTTATGGATAATAAAAATCTACCCGTTATCCCTGCTGATCGTGCAGACGATCTTCACAACCTGGACATTGCAGATTCTGCCGATCTGATACTTTTTATGGCGGGGAATCAGTTCATGGTAATGAAAGAGATCGTATCAGCCTTTAAAAAAGAATATCCGGATATCCAGAAAATATTTTATGAAACCCTTCCTCCGGGACTCGAACTCAAACAGATTTTATCCGGCGGGGCGCTTTTTAGAGGTGAAAAGATTGATGTCCATGCCGATATTTATTCATCCGTGAATGAAAAAGCAATGGAGACGCTTATAGAGGCCGGACATATTCTGAAAGAGGATTACCACCTTTATCTACACAATCGTTTAACGCTGATGGTGCAGAAAGGAAACCCGGGCCGAATAAAATTTGTTGCTGACCTGGGCCGGGATTCAGTTCGTATTTCGCAGCCGGACCCTGCCAACGAAGATATCGCTTTTCATATTATTGATATGTACCGGCAGGCAGGTGGCGATGAGCTGGTTCATCGAATCATGGAGAAGAAGCGTGCTGAAGGGACCACAATTTTTACGGTGGTCCATCACAGAGAGACGCCGCTCAGGATTTTAAAAAAGACGGTGGATGCAGGACCTGTATGGGCAACAGAAGCCATTCACGCAAAGGCGTCGGGTCTTTCATTTGATGTTGTCGAGCCCGGTGAAGATTTCGATCAAAGAAACCGGATTAATTACTATGTTTGTAAATTAAAACGTGCTCGGCATCCTGAAAATGCAGATAGATTTATCGAATTTATAACATCTTCAGATGCCCGGCAAATTTATCAAAAATACGGGTTTCTGCCCCACTTATAAAACAGTAAATAGGAAAGAGGAAAGAGAAAAGAGTGGAAAGTGAGTAGTGGATAGGTGAAAAGTAATAAAACAGGATTTTCGACTAACCGTCAAATATTCCCCGATTAGCTGAAATCTTTGGTATCCTTGACCCTCTTAGAAGCCATCTCAAAAATAGAATTTTGGTTCAAGTTCAAGGCGGGACCGAGTTTCAACCCGCAGACATACTATAGTATT
>JASFGF010000394.1:0-3352 GCA_050123915.1 Desulfobacterales bacterium
AATAACCGAAGGAAAGGTCAACACAGAAACGGATGTTAGCGAAGGAACTCCGACGGTAGAAGTATATGACTTTAGTATGCCGGCCGGCCCGGTCCATCTAAGACTGCCTGCCCTCGGAATTATAAATGAAAGGCTTGTCGGTCTTTTGAGAACAGACCTTCAGGCTGCCAGCAGATCTGTTATAGATGTCAATTTGGCTTCTACCGAAACCGTTAAATTTAGTGACTTTTATCTGTCTCTTCCAATGCCGTCAAGCCTTAATATATTTAGCATTGAGCCTTTGAGAGGATTTTCACTTATTGTACTGGAAGGTCCTCTGGTATTTTCATTTGTCGACAGTTTGTTTGGTGGAACTGGTGTTAGTCATGTAAAACTTGAAGGCAGATTATTTACAAAAATTGAAACTAAAATAGTTGAAAAAATCGTAAAGATTATTTTAAACGACTTTCAGAAAGCCTGGGCGGATGTTTACGAAATAAATACTGCATTTATTCGATCGGAAATGGATCCTCAATTTGTCGGCATCGGAACGCCGGACGATTTAGTCATCGTGAATAAATATGAAGTGCAACTTGAAAACGGTAATGGCTTCATCACCATCTGTATTCCTTATTCCAGCATTAAGCCTATAAAAGAAAAACTTAAAAACAAGTTCCGAAGAGAAAAAATGGCCATAGATCAAAGCTGGAGAAAATATATTCAGGAAAAAATTCAGGAGACGATGGTCGAATTGAGCTGCACCATGGGGATGGCGAAAATAAATGGTTCAGAACTCTTAGGTTTGAAGGTTGATGACGTAATAATGCTTGAACAAAAATCGGGCAATTCCGTAATTGTTAATGTAGAAAATATTCCAAAGTTTAAAGGATATCCCGGAGCCTGCAATAAAAGAAAGGCTGTAAAAATAATTGATAGACTTGAATAGGAGTTCGACATGGTTGAAGTAAATGAACAAAAAAAAGAAGAAAATGACGGTGCAACACCCCAGAATGGTGAATCATGCAATAATGGAAAATGTGATATGGATCTTATCCTTGATATTCCTCTGGATGTTACCGTTGAGCTGGGTAAAGTCAAGATGCCTGTGAACGAGTTGCTTCAGCTTGGACAAGGTTCCATTATTGAGCTGTCAAAACAAGTTGGTGAGCCACTAGATATATACGTAAACAATAAGTTGGTGGCTAAGGGTGAAGTTGTTATTCTGGAAGAAAAATTCGGAATAAGGGTATCCGATATTATTAATCCTTCCGAACGGGTCAAATCTTTAGCTTAAACGTTTGATGGTGCGTTGGATGATTGAGCCTGAATTAATAAACACTGGAATTAAGACAATGGCAATGCTTTTTATTGTGTTGGGTGTCTTGGTTTTTGTGCTTTATATCATGAAAAAATTTATGTCGCCAAAGGGAAAGAGAAAGGGAGATTTAATTATCAAAGTCGTTTCATCTCTGCATCTATCGCCAAAAGAGAGAATAGAGGTCATAGAGATATCGGGTGAAAGAATTGTTGTGGGTATTACCCCGGGCAACATTAGCTTTTTAACCAAGCTCAGTCGTTACAAAGAAGGGGATGGTCATATAGAGCATGCTGGAAAAGATCACGAGATTATTTCATAATAATAGGAGAAGACAATTAATTGTTTTTTTCCTTTCGATGGCCGTATTTTTTATTTTTGTTGAAAAGGTACTGGCCGCAGATTTTATATTGCCTTCATTTCGATTCGGTATAGAAAAAGGTGGAGATCCCGGAGATGTTTCCGTTTTACTCCAAATTGTCTTTTTACTGACTGTTCTTACCCTTGCACCGGCGATTCTGATCCTCACGACATCTTTTACAAGACTGGCTGTTGTATTTTCATTTTTAAGACAAGCGGTAGGAACTCAACAAACACCATCTAATCAAATTATTGCCGGACTTGCATTATTTTTAACCTTCTTTATTATGATGCCGATTTGGCAGAAGATTAATAATAATGCACTACAGCCGTACCTTCATGAGGAGATATCTCAGGAAGTTGCACTAAAGGCAGCTATAAATCCGATTCGAAACTTTATGTTAAAACAGACACGGGAGAAAGATCTATCCTTATTTATTAAAATGGCAAAGATAAGCAAACCTAAAAATGTAGATGACATCCCTACAACGGTTCTTATCCCCGCCTTTGTAATAAGTGAGCTGAAAACCGCATTTATTATCGGATTTGTCCTATTCGTGCCGTTTTTGATTATAGACATGGTCGTGGCAAGTGTGTTGCTCAGCATGGGTATGATGATGCTTCCACCAATAATGGTATCATTGCCGTTTAAACTTATGCTGTTTGTTTTGGTTGATGGTTGGAATATCATCGTCGGATCACTGGTAAAGAGCTTTGTAGGTGGATAAAAAATGACTCCGGAATTTGTTGTAAATTTTGCACAGGAAGCCATAAAGGTTACTTTATTTGTATCTATGCCCATGCTTGCTTTAGGGCTTATTGTCGGAGTTGCGATAAGTATTTTTCAGGCAGTGACTCAAATCCAGGAGATGACATTAACATTTGTACCGAAAATCTTGGTGGTATTGCTGGCGCTTTTATTTTTTTCCAACTGGATGCTAGGACAACTCATGAACTTTACAATTACAACGATTAGTCAGATACCATATTATATAAGATAGTGGAGGAAGCGGTGGATATACTGTCCATACCTTATCGAGAATTTAAAGCTTTTTTCCTTGTTCTAATAAGGGTCAGTATTATTTTTCAGATGCTTCCGTTCTTTAATGCAAGAGTTATTCCCATATTGGCAAAGGCAGGGCTGGCTTTTGTGATTACCATCATTCTATTTCCCGTAATTAATACTAAAATGGTCGAATTTCCTTCTACAATAATTGGAATGGCCCAGTTAATATTAACCGAATTTATCATCGGTATCATCCTGGGACTATTGGTTTTGGTATTTTTTGAGGGGATAAGGATGATGGGTCAGATGGTGGGCTTTCAAACCGGTTTTGCGATTACGAACATCATCGATCCTCAAAGCGGCGCCCAAATCTCGATTCTTGCCAACTTGGCATATCTTGTGGCCATGATTGTCTTCCTTTTGCTAAATGGACACCATCTTTTGTTAAGTGCCGTAAGAGATAGCTTTGAGATTATTCATGTCGGTTCACTAAAACTAAATGTTGAAATGTTTAATAAAATTATTCCCATATATGGTGATATGTTTGCAATTGCAGTAAAGATTGGTGCCCCGGCAATTGCCGCTCTTTTATTTACCAACTTAGCATTCGGGGTGATTGTGAAGTTCATCCCGCAAATGAATATTATGATCGTCGCATTTCCGATTCAGATCGTTATCGGTCTTTTGTTTTT
>JASFGF010000395.1:0-3331 GCA_050123915.1 Desulfobacterales bacterium
CCATTGCCATCCGAAACGTTGTCAATTACCTGGTCGGCTGCCTCGAACACCATGAAACCATCGGTCAGACCTATGATATCGGCGGGCCGGATGTGCTGGCCTACCGGGATTTGCTGGATATTTATACCCAGGAAGCAAAATTGCTTAAGCGATGGATCATACCGGTTCCCGTGCTCACCCCCACCCTCAGTGCTTACTGGATACATCTCATCAGCCCCGTGCCCCATTCCATTGCATTGCCCCTGACCGAAGGGTTGAGCAGCAATGCCGTATGTTCAGATAAACGCATTCAATCGATTATTCCCCAGAAACTGCTCAGTCCCCGTGAGGCGATTCGAACAGCCCTGGATAAAATCATCCAGGAGCAGGTGGACACCTGCTGGGCTGATGCCGGAGACATCATCACGCCTGAATGGGCCCATTGCGGTGATGCAAATTGGGCCGGCGGCACCATTATGCAATGCGGATATCGGGTTCGAATAAAAGCCACTCCGGATGACGTCTGGCTGCCCATCAGCAGAATCGGAGGTGAAGCAGGTTATTATTATGCTGACATTTTGTGGTGGTTGCGAGGGCTCGCGGATCGTTTGGTCGGCGGTGTTGGATTACGTCGGGGGCGTCGTCATTCAACCGAACTGGGGGTTGGAGATGCTTTGGATTTCTGGCGAGTACTGGATGTCGTCCCGAAGGAGCGTCTGATATTACTGGCTGAAATGAAGGTTCCCGGAGAAGCCCTGCTTGAATTTAAAATTCATCCTATCGGAAATCAATACACGGATCTGGAGATGCTGTCCCGTTTTTTGCCCAAGGGCCTCTGGGGGATGCTTTACTGGTACAGTCTCTATCCGTTTCATGAAAGAATTTTTTTTGGGATGCTACAAGCAATTTCCAAGGTCATTGACAAGCCCATTGTATCCGGACCTGAGCGTTTTACGCCAAGACTTCACGATACGTGTGCAATGCCATCAGGATAGATATGTCTATCCATAAATGGTCTTTTTTCCGCTGGAGTTCGTTCTCCGCGGGTTTCCGGTTGCGGAGTACATATTGTACGTCTCACCGAAAATCCTTGTGCGGCCTTGCCCAGCGAAAAAAATCCTCATTTATGAATTCTGACGCTTAATCGTATTTTTTCCTAATCATAGAGGGTACTGTACAATTGATGGGTCGAAACAACTTTTAGAAAAACGCCCCAAGGATCTGGATAATTCAACGTCTTTCTTAATCATATCAGTGTTGCAAAAGAAAAGGAGCGGTAAATGAAGAAAATGGCATCTTTGTTTTTTATGGGTCTTTTTTTATGGAAACCAACTATCGCCATGGCCGCCGCCGTGCCGGTGAGCGACGCTACATCCGAGTGTTTGGAATGTCATTCCACGGTTCATCCGGGCATCGTGGAGAGTTGGCGGAAAAGCCGGCATGCGATGATTGCGCCTAAAACGGCAGTGGCCGTGAAGGGGTTGGCACGTAAGGTTTCAAGCGAACAGGTGCCGGAGAACCTGTTAACCGTTGCCGTGGGATGTGCTGAATGCCATACACTAAGATCCAAGGAGCACGCAGATACATTTGAGCACAACGGATACGATGTTCATGTGGTGGTCAGTCCCGGGGATTGCGCTGTGTGCCATGTTCAGGAAGCGGATCAGTACTCGAAAAACATCATGGCCCATGCCTTTAATAATCTGGCTGCCAATCCTGTTTATCAACTGCTGCAAAACAGTATTCTAGGAACCACAGATCCTGACGGTGAAAAAAAAGGGGGCATCACGATTAAACCCCCGAATGATGCCACCAAGGCTGAGGCCTGTTATTACTGTCACGGCACCAAATTATCGGTCAAAGGATATGAGACACGGGATACCGAGGTTGCAGGTGAATTGGAGTTCCCCATTATTGAAGGATGGCCCAACCAGGGCGTCGGCCGGATCAATCCGGACGGTACGCGGGGTTCTTGTTCGGCGTGTCACACACGCCACACATTTTCAATGAAAATGGCCAGAAAGCCTTACACATGCCACGAATGTCATACCGGTCCCGATGTGCCGGCGTTTAAAGTCTATTCGGCCAGCAAACACGGAAATATTTTTTCCAGCATGGGCGCATCCTGGAATTTTGACACGGTGCCGTGGACCGTCGGTAAAGACTTCACTGCACCCACCTGTGCTGCCTGCCATGTGAGTTTGTTGATCAACACCGATGGGGAAGTGTTGGCTGAACGCACCCATCAGATGGGCAGCCGGCTTCCATGGCGGATTTTTGGCTTAATTTATGCCCACCCGTCTCCAAAAGAACCGGACACCACAAGCATTCGGAACAAAGACGGGCAATCTCTACCCACGGCATTTGACGGCGAATTTGCTTCAAAATTTCTTATCACGGAAAAAGAGATGAACATTCGTAAGGATAATATGCAGGCTGTCTGTTTGAGCTGCCATGCCGCAAGCTGGGTCAATGGACAGTGGGATCGATTTGAAAACACCATTCGCGAGACCAATGCCAAAACCTTGGCCGGAACCCGGATAATGTCCGAAATATGGCGGTTGAACCTGGCCGAGTTCAAATGGAACGATACAGGGCCAGTGGGCAATCCCTTTGACGAGGCCATCGAGCGAAAATGGAGCGATACCTGGCTGATATACGGCAATCACATTCGCTTTGCGTCAGCCATGGGATGCGGTGGCGATTACGGGGTGTTTGCCCAAGGACGCTATGACCTGTCCAAAACCTTCATGGAACTGTCGGATTGGCTTAAAACAGGAAAACGGATGGATCCCAAAAACGTTCAACCTTAATTGATCGTAAGCAAAATAATATTTGATACAAAGTTACCAGGACACAAACAATCAAATCAAAAATGGTTCATCATCACAACATCCAGGACACTCGCATTCGGAAATTGAACGACTTTGATGTCCTTTTCAAGGGGGACTACGTGTTGTACTGGATGCAGCAGTCCCAAAGGGCGGAGTACAATCATGCACTTGAATATGCGGTGAAGCAGGCCAATGAACTCGACCTGGGCGTTGTGGTGGCATTTGGCTTCACAGACGATTATCCCGAGGCAAATTTGCGCCACTATACGTTTATGGTGGAAGGATTGGCGGAAACAAATGCCCTGCTTGAAAAGCGCGGTATCAAAATGGTGGTTCGGCGGGGATCGCCGCCGGACGTGGTTTTAGAATTGGGGCGAGATGCCGCGATCATCGTCTGCGATTGCGGTTATCTTAAGCATCAAAGAATCTGGCGGGATAAGGTTGCCCGAAAGTCTGATTGCCGTGTCGTTCAGGTGGAATCCGACGTAATTGTTCCCCTGGAAACGGTTTCCTCGAAA
>JASFGF010000396.1:0-3308 GCA_050123915.1 Desulfobacterales bacterium
CTTAGTCGTTGTGATTATGGGGGATCTCAACGGCGTCGTTGTGGCTGAAAAACAGCCCACCAAGCTTGCGGCAATGGAATCCCTCTGGGAAACCAGCACGAGAGCTCCGGTCTATTTATTTTCACTGCCCGACGAGGAAAACGAACGCAATAAGATTGAAATCGGCGCTATGCCCGGCATGCTCAGTTTTCTGGTCAAGCATGATGTCAATGCAAAGGTGCAAGGCCTGAAGGATTTTCCCAGAGAAGAAAGACCTCCGGTACTGCTGACATCCTTTGCCTTTAAAGGAATGGTGGGTCTGGGCTTTTATTTTATCTTGGCAACTATTATCGGTGTCATCAAACGAAATCGCCTGGTTGACAGCCCCAATTATTTAAAGCTCATGCTGCTGTCGATACCTTTGCCCTATATTGCCTGTGAATTGGGGTGGATCGTCACGGAAGTGGGGCGCCAACCCTGGATCGTTTACGGCTTGATGAAGACGTCAGATGCGGTTTCTCCCATTGCAACATCCCAAGTATTGACCACATTGATTGCGTTTATCGTGTTGTATGGTTTGTTGGGTGTCACCGGATTTTATTTAATTGCTAAAAACGCCTTAAAGGGCCCGGAGTCTGTCATCGACAACTAGCACTCCGAAACACCCGGCAATATAAAGATACTGGAGGACAAAATGGTTTTACAAACGATATGGTTTTTTTTATGGGGTCTTTTATGGGCGGTATTCTTCATGACGGACGGATTTGATCTGGGTATCGGAACACTCTATCCATTTTTAGGCAAGTCCGATCAGGATAAACGGATTATGATTAATGCACTGGGACCCTTGTGGGACGGTAATGAAGTGTGGCTAATTACCGCCGGAGGGGTAACTTTTGCCGCCTTTCCCTTGGTCTATTCTGTTATGTTTTCATCGCTTTACTCGGCGTTGATGTTAATTTTATTTGCCCTTATTCTTCGGGGCGTTTCTTTTGAATTTCGCGGCAAGGTCGATCACCCCCGCTGGCGAAAGATCTGGGACACCTGCATTTTTGTTGGAAGCTTTGTGCCGGCACTTCTTTTTGGCGTTGCCTTCGCAAACATTTTCCAGGGCATTCCCATCGATCACAATGGGATCTATCATGGAACACTTTTTACACTGTTAAATCCATATGGTCTTTTGGGCGGCATTCTTTTTGTTCTTCTTTTCATGATGCACGGTGCTTTGTGGATTTCCATAAAATCAGAAGGGGATCTCCAAAAAAGGGCTGTTTCCACTGCCCAAAAACTCTGGCCGGTTCTTCTGGTTGTGGCGGTTGTTTTTTTAATCGCCAGCAAGTTCTCCACCCGCCTGTATGATAACTATATTGAACACCCCGCCTTTTTTATCGTCATACTGATAACGGTTCTCGCGCTTTTAAGCGTCAGGTTTTTTCTGGTAAGGAAAACCTTTTTCAAAGCCTGGTTTGCTTCGGCATTGACCATTGTGGGCGCCACGTTTTTTGGCGTGATAGGGCTTTACCCGAACCTGTTTCCTTCCAGTTTGAACCCCAGGTACAGCCTTTCCGCATACAATGCCTCTTCAAGTCCTTTAACATTGAAAATTATGCTTGTTGTCGTTATAATCTTTATCCCTGTTGTCATCGGCTATCAAATTTGGGCATATAATCTTTTTAAGGGCAAAGTGACCCAAGCGGATCTTGCCCATGATGAAGCCTATTAGGGATTCGCAGTTTAATTTTTATAAAAGTTGTGCGTATGAAATCAAAAATTGTTGTGTTGTGTGCTGTGTTCGTACTTGTTTATGGCGGCGTCATCGTTGCCGGTGTTGAAAATAAAGGCCCTGAACAAATAACCCTTGACGGCGGCCAAAGAGGCGTGATTGGTTTCCCTCACCGACAACATCAAACGACGCTGGGTGACTGCAACGTCTGTCATCATATATTTCCCCAAAAACTGGGCGTTATCAAAGATTTAAAAGATCAAGGCAAACTGGCGAGAAAACAGGTCATGAATCATTGCAGGGGGTGCCACCGTAAATTGGTCAAACAGGGTTTAAAAGCCGGTCCGACCTCCTGCCAGAAATGTCATTCAAAATAAAAGAGGTACAGTTGATGATGATTCTTGGATTTCAAGGGAGTCCCCGAAAAAAAGGCAACACCAACTATCTTTTATCCGTCTTCATGGATGAGGCTGAGACGTTGGGTGCTCAAACCCGTATCATCGAGGTGGCCAAAAAAAATATTGTACCATGCATTGGCTGTGGTCATTGTGAAAAGAAAGGTTTCTGTATCACTAAAGATGATGATATGACCAATGAAATCTACCCGCTGCTTCGTGAGGCGGATGTTGTTGTTTTGGCCGCGCCCATATATTTTTATAACGTTCCCGCCCAGCTCAAAGCTCCCATCGATCGTACTCAGACACTGTGGTCGAGGAAATATAAGCTGAACCTGACCGATCCGGCGAGACATTACCGGCGCGGATTTCTCCTTGCCCAGGGAGCGACAAAAGGGAAGAATCTTTTTGAAGGCGTCGAACTTACGGCAAAATATTTTTTTGATGCAGTGGGAGCTAAGTTCAATGGTAGTCTTACCTACCGCCATATTGAAAATATTGGGGATATGGAAAAGCATCCTTTGGTTCAAAAAGATGTGACAGCTTGCGTGAAAAAACTTCTGACCCCTCTTTTGTGCAGAAAAAAAATATTATTCGCCTGCCGGGAAAATGCCTGTCGCAGCCAGATGGCCGCAGCATTTGCGCAACATCTCGCCGGGGATAAGATTGAAGTTGCTTCAGCCGGCAGTGAGCCTGCGGAAAAAATTAATTCGGATATGGTGAACGCCATGGCGGAAAAAGGGATCGATATGGGATTTCGAAAGACTCGATTCCTGGATGAGGCTGCATCGGAATTGCAGCCCAATATGATCGTTACCATGGGCTGTGGTGAAGCATGTCCTTTTATTCCGGGTATGCAGCGGCTGGACTGGGATTTGCCGGATCCTGCCGGAAAATCGATGGATGTTATGCGCAACGTCCGTGACGAAATAGAAAAAAAGGTTAAAGCTCTTGTCAACAACACCCTGAGTTAAAAATAAAAATGTGTTAAAGGAGAAAATATCATGCCCGTCCGGTTGAAAGTCAAAGAAATGATGATTCCCATAGATGATTATGCGGTCACCGGTGCCGATAAACCTCTGAAAGAAGCCGTTCCCGAACTGATGAAAATCTATTGTGAGGTGGAAACCGGACAATGTACGGAGGCGGGACACAGAGCCAGCCTGGTTCTTGATGCTCAGGGTGAACTTGTGGGGATTCTCGATTTTAAA
>JASFGF010000397.1:0-3296 GCA_050123915.1 Desulfobacterales bacterium
CGGCATTGGATCATAGGCATAACGCAGTCCCCCTTGTTTGCCAAATTCCTGCTTTGCCATCAGCGCGAATACATATCTGCCCACGGGATTATCAGCCACCCCTAAAAGATGGTATAATTCTTCGCTCAGCCGATCTCGGCAGGTCAGGAATTGGGGTTGCTGGTCCTGATTGGGAAAATTTCGTGTGCACTGAACATTGGCAAAAATCATGATGGCATCGTAGATACCCACAAAATAGTCGTAATCGCGGAATTTATAGTCGAGGAACGCGCCAAAGTCGCTGAGCAAAGACCCTGTGATGGGGCCGCCACGACTGGTTACATGGATCGATCGGTCTGAATCCATGGACAATATAGAACGGCCGATATCTTTTTTGAGGTTTTCTCCTTGAGATACCGCTTTTACGGAGAAATCGGTAAGAACATTTGCCAGCTGTTCTCTTAACCGTGGGACGTCAATCATGCATTCGGAAACAAAGCCTTGTCCAGCATCTGCCGAGGACGGGCGGCATTTTGTGGCAATACGCTCTTGCAACAGAGCTTGGGGGGACAAGGGTGCTTTTATGGGTGTAATACGGTAACCGTACGCGAACTCCAGGAGTCGTCCGGCAATCCGCAAACGGTCGCTGCATTTCAGTTGACCCTCAAAATAGGACAGGGCAGAAGGACATTCCATTTCAAGCTCGTCAGCATCCATGATATCAGCAATGTTGAAGGCTAACTGGGAAAGGTTGAGTTTCCAGTTTTCACTGGTTAATTCACGATAGAGTTCATACTTGCGGGCAGTTCCGATGGCCCCACCGAGGACAACGGCTTCAGAGAATAGATCAAAGGTCAACTGGCGACAGGCTTCAGGAGGATTGTCGCCTTCGCAGGCCCGCTGATCTTCCGACGCAGGTGTTTCATAACGTTCACGGTTCGGGTCAAGATAAATATATTTGATCGGGAGTGGCTCTTTTTTGTGCAATACACTGGACTCGGAAAGTAAGCGGGCCAGTCCGATGGGCAGGTTGTCGAACAGGCCGCCATCGGCAAATTCGGCTTCCGTGAGTTCGTAATCATCCGGGCACAACAGTTCTTTTTCTTTGGTCTCGGACGCTTCCATGGAGGGCGTTGTGGTGTTATCATCATCTGAAGCGGTCGTCTTTTGACGGCAGTATTGCAGTCGTTTGCGTCCGAAACCTGTGGGAAAGGCACTGGTAGTTAACAGAGCGGTTTCAATCTGCTGGTCTGAAACAAAAAAAGGTGAACCGTCAGCGGGCCAGGGCATGATAATCATAGCCGGATCAACCAGGGACGGGTAGTCGTTGGGGTCGAAGAAGAATTTAACGCTGCCGTCCGATTGGGTTCGTAATTCGAATGGTATGTAAAAGCGCTGATTGTCAACCGCAACACCCCTGACAATCATGGTCTCAGGTTTTACTCGGGTCACCGTGACTCCCAGTGGCAGCCGAAGCCCTGTGCGAAACGTTCCCGGTTGGCGCCACTTTTTACGCAGTTCCCGGGCGGCCTCGACGAGGTCATTTCGGGAGAGCAGCGCGTCATCGGGTAAATACTTTTGGGGATCCGCGTTGGGTGGCAGCAATCGGTTCACATCAGGGGTTAGCCAAACATCACGAAAAATGTTGTCATTGATACGGTTGGTGAAACCACCTTTGTCTTCCGGATTCACAGACCAGACCATTGCTGCGAGCAGGGTGTTAATGCCTCCTGCTGACGTTCCTGCAATGCTGGCAATCTGAATGGGGCGGGGCTCTCCGCCGAAGGCCCAGTTTTCGGTCTTTTCCACTTGGCGCATGACCTCAATAAGGCCCCAGATCAAGCCGGCTTCATAAGCTCCTTTACTTGCCCCACCGCTGATGGCCAAAGAAATTCGGTTGGGGGTGGTTTCAGCTGTCGCAGGCTTAGTGCAACAAAGCGGGAGCAAGATAAACAGATAACACAGGAACACCTTGAAACGTCGGATTTTCATGCAATGCCCTCTCTATCTCTTGTTTCCTGAATCTTGCAACGTTTATGTTAAAAAAATGTTGAGACGCTATGCAAATTCTTAAAAAAACATCTTCATATAAAGCAATAACCCGGTGATATTAAAATTAAGTTCACCCTTAAAATCAATCTCAGGATAATCTTCTCCATCTGCTTCTATATGCAGATTAAATGTATCGAAAGCAAGACCGAATCCCACATGTTTCCAGGGAAGATATTCTAATGCAACAGCTGATTGGTAGATTGAGCCTTTGAAATTTTGGAGCTCCAGATAAAAAACTTCCATACTGCTTCTAAGAAACCATTTTGGGTGATGGCAAAATCTGCTCGCAGTGCAAAGGTTGGCAGTGGTGCGTCAAAAGATTCGTCTTCATTGACCGCAATAAGTCCGGTGGAATTAACCCCGATACCAATCGGCATCCAATAAAATCCTAATCCGGCAGAAAGATCGATCCGATCATCTTGAAAAAACGAGTAGTTGTATGAGAACTTGTATATATCGAGGTCAAAATAACTGGATACTTGAGAACCGGCAGGAATCGTAATTTGGTTGCCTTGGTCGTCCTCAATCGTAAAATCTTCTAAAATGGTTCGATTACCGTCTCTGCGATAAGCAGAATATTCAAAACCAAGCTTGTGTTTGAGATTGTCCGTAAATCGCCAGAAACTTTTAAATTTAAATACCGAGTTGGTGGTGTCCATCCCTAAAGCTTCTTCAACATCGACTTTAACCCCCAAGCCCTTAGCACCAAGCTCAAGATCGGTATTAAGACCGGAAATTAAATATCCAACATCTACGTTGAATTTTTTCCATGGTTTGTCCTTAGAATCTGCGGCTGTTGCCCATGCTGGTTGAATAAAACATATTAGACCGGCAGCAAGAAGTACAAACAGGTATTTACGTTTAAACATCATGGTTTCTCTTCTTTCATCTCACAATGACTTCTTTTCCATTTTCATCCACATGAGAAGAATAGTGAACCCCGTTTTTTTGCCGGATCATGCCTCTCACGTATTTCCCGGTATCATCATAGATCATGACTCCGGCATTCCCATCCTTGAAACCCATACCGGCCCGTTCCACTTCATTTCCATCCATGATGACAAAGCCGTATCCTTTTTCATCTCCTCCCATGGCCATAATTTTCTTTCCGTATTCATCGACCATCACGACACTGGGGATACCCTCATCCAGTCCCAGACCGATTCGAGGCCTTCCTTCTTTGTCAGCAACCAGAATACCGCTCCCTCCTTCATCACCGGTAATTCCGATACCCAATGCTTTTTTTCCGGCCTTGTTAAGAATTC
>JASFGF010000398.1:0-3268 GCA_050123915.1 Desulfobacterales bacterium
TCGGACGCGCACAGGATCTTTCCGGGCATAAGCTGAGCCGGGGATATATCAAAGCCCAAGCCCATAGCCTCCGGTTCTGGCAGACACCCATACGGTTTAACGGCAAGCCGGTCTGGGTGGGTCAAATCAGCGCACGCCTGGGGGGACGTTTTGTAGACAAGGCACCTTTAGGGGTGACCCTTCCGCTGAACCCTCACATAGATGAAGCGCGTGATGATCTTATCCAGGACCTGGCGTACTCTCAGGCTTTAATAAAGATTGGCTTTATCAAGGGGTCGAGACGCCCCCAACAAGCCCAGAAGGCAGGATCGTCAAAGGACACTCAATATACAACCGATGGTCTGCGCGCGGTGTTGGTCTTCGGTGATCGTCCATCGTCATTGGAAGAAATAGACTTTTTTCACTGGGAACGTCTCGCCGATTACCGATAAAAGCATGATATTAAGTGCTTGATTTTCTATGATATCAGAATGCCATATCACGAAACCACAGTTGTGGCGATTGCTGCAATATCAGACAGGTTTTAGAAACCGTAGAATATTTATGATATCATATTTCAACAAGGGCAAACCCTTTTTTCTGGGTCTGCCTTTTTGATTTTTAATGTGTTTTTCGATATATGCAATTAGCAGAAATTGCTTTCTGAATGTGATACTGATAAGCCATTAAAGATTTTGGCAGGCCTAATTTTTATAAGGTAGTCTCAACAAATAAAAAGTTTGAAAGATATAGTAAAGACCACCATATATAGGATTCGTATTAGTCCTCAGAGGTATAGATTCACTGTCGAAATCTAAACGGATATATGAACGGTCAAAGATAGTTTATCTCAAGTAATTGGTTGCAAGTTTTTTATTACGCTTCCGTTAGCAGTCATTGAAAAATATAAACAAAAGACATCGATTAAATGAACGATATAGAAATAATAAAATACTACTCGCCAATAGAAGAAAAAATTAATATCGCTACTCATGCTCTCGGTTTCATGTTAAGCATTGTTGCTTTCGTACTTTTAGTTACACATGCAAATCTGCACGGAGATGTTTGGCATATTGTTAGTTTTAGCATTTTCGGAGCAAGTTTAATGATATTATATGCTGCTTCTACTTTTTATCACAGTGCTAAACAGCCAGAGTTAAGAAGCAGATTGAAAATTTTTGACCACGCATCTATTTATATCCTAATTGCTGGAACTTACACTCCTTTTACACTTGTTACTCTAAAGGGAACAATAGGCTGGGTGATTTTTGGTACTTCTTGGGGATCGGCCTTAACTGGAATAATATTGAAATTTTTCTTTACAGGGAAATATAATTTAATTTCGACGATAATGTATGTATTAATGGGTTGGGTTATCGTTTTCGCCATAAAACCATTAATTAATAATTTACCCTTAGAAGGTTTGCTTTGGCTTCTTGCAGGAGGAATATTTTACACAATTGGTGCAATTTTATACAGCATTAAAAAGATAAAATTCAATCACGCTATCTTCCATATGTTTGTTTTAAATGGTAGTTTTTGTCAATTTATGTCGGTGTTCTTTTATGTTTTACCAAGTGAATAAATTAGCATCTGTTTTGAGAGGAATTGATAAACACATAGCATCTTCGTGAATCTTTGATAACTACAATGACGTCACACTATCAAGTGTTTGATTTTTATGGAATAACATAATGCCCTATCATCAAACGATAGTTGTCTCGATTCTTCTACCTATATTTAAACTCCCGAATTTATGATATGCTCAAAAAGCGGAAAAAAGGTTAGCGGCGATTTTTTAACCAAATATTCAAATATTTTTAAAGAGAACAAAATGATCGGGGCGATTGCCGGAGATGTTATTGGTTCGGTTTTTGAACATTATGCAATAAAGTCAACGCAATTTGAGCTTTTCAGCCCGCATTCAAGATATACCGATGACACTGCCCTGACCGTGGCCATTGAAGATGCCATCATGAGGGATGTCGATTACGCAATATCTCTCAAGACATTTGGCGCGAGATATCCCAATGCCGGTTACGGCGCTTCCTTTTTCAGGATGAGTTTTGCGAAAGATATGAATGTTAAATCTATTAAAACAATGCCGAGAAATCTGAAAACCTGAGACTTTGTAAATTATTCGAGGGGTTTGTAAAGATCTCAATCTCTCGGCATTGTTCGATCAACCTATGCCCTGTTTAACTTGCTCAGGGCCCCTTTGACGGCATTGGCGGCGTCATTGATACTTAACATTCCGGTATTGATAATAAGATCGTAATTGAGAGGGTTTGTGATGTCATCATTGAAGTATTTTTTAACAAATGCCTTTCGGTCCGATTCTGTTTTCAAAACCCTGGGTTTGGTGTCTTCCACGGCTACATCATACGCCTGAGACACGTTTTTTAGCCGCGTTTCCAAAGGAGCAATAACGCGGATACTGAGTCTTTTATCGGGAGGCAAAACAAAATTGGCGCCCCTTCCCACGATCACTGCGCGCCCATGTTTCCCAATAGTACCAATGATTTTCATAAGATGCTGGAGATACCGGTCCGGCCAGAGGTGGCGCTTATCCACAAGAGATGATATCCACTCTTCGAGTACCGAAACGCCTTTTTCGTCCAGCGTTTCAAGGAGACGAACACTGACTCTGGCACTTTCAGCCATATCATGGATAAATTCCTGGTAAAACAGATCGAATTCAAGCTGCTCGGAGAGTCGTTTGGCCAGTATGTTCCCTCCACTTCCAGGTTCTCTGGAAATGGTGATGACAGAAATACGTTCTTTTTCTTTTTTTTCTTCTTTTGGAATAATCTGCCATCGTCTTACTTGTTCTTCTACGATTTGCTCTGTAGAACGTGTTTTTGTTTTCATGATCCCTCCTTTCCCGCCGCCTATTAATTATGATAATTCTGTGACATAAAGGTGTCAAGGAAAGAAAAAAGGTCGAAAATAGAAGCGAGTTTCTTTTGACATGAACGCCGTTTTATCTTATGATGTTTTTTTAAATCATATCTGAATATGCGCTGTTCTGTGCTCAAATGGTTCCGTTTTTCGATTTTTCATATCTGTTTTGTATTGACTTCTCTTTTGAATTCGTCCGGATGCTGAATTTATACTGAAATATATTTCGACTTGTCCGCACCGAACGTGATTTATCTGCCTTTGGCATGACTTTTCCTCCCATGGAATGGTTGTCTGTCTTCGGCATGATTTATACGCCTCAGGCGCGGTTTACCTGGTTTGAAAAACGGAAGGAGAAGGTTATGAGAGTGGAAATAAAAACGATTTT
>JASFGF010000399.1:0-3257 GCA_050123915.1 Desulfobacterales bacterium
GAGCATGGCGGTATTTACCGCTTTTTCTTTGTCCGGTGAAATGCTCATTGTTCCCTCCGATTGTCTATCACAGTGTTTATTAGAAGCCATTCAGAAATGAAGTTTTTTGTTTAATATCAAGTCATTCGAAAAAAATAACCGCCCCGTTGAAGTACCGGGGCAAGCCGGCATACGTTTAATATTCCGAGGATTATTTTTTTGAGCATAACGCAGATATTGGGCCAAAAGACCATTTATGGATGGACAATAGTTAACCCAAAGATGCACTTGCCAGTTTTGTATAAACAGCACCTGACGGCTTCAGTTCACTTTTGTACAAAATAAGTTGGCCGACAGTAAATGTTTCGGATTCAAAGCGTCTAAATGCCATCAGTGCATCACCGAACTTTTTCACATCGATTCTTTCTTTTATACGTCCCATGGTGAGATGGCCCTTGAAAGGTCTTTTTTCCTCTGGAAAACCAAGCAGTTTTAAATTTCGATCCAGTGTTTTCTGCAGCCCTACCAAAGATTCGAGTTGACCTGCAAGCCCAACCCATAAGACACGGGGACGTTTTATACCCGGAAAAACACCAATACCTTTTACCTTAAGAGATATCGGTGTGTGCTCCTCCACGGTTTTAGATACGGCCTCAGCAATTTCTCCGATTTTAACCCCTTCGACGTCTCCTAAAAATTTTAAAGTCAGATGAATGTTTTCGGACCGTACCCATCTAATTTTAAGACCATAGACTTTTATGCCTTCCTGAAGTTCACGGATCTTGGAAATAATATTCCCCGGAATCTCAATGGCTATGAACGTTCGGATGGTTTTCGACATAAAAAAACCAGGTCATGGGTAATGGGTTATTGGTAATAGGCGATGGGTGTCAGTTAAGGGGAGTCCAATAATGTTAATTCATTAACTATTACCCATTACCCCTAACCTATTACCTGTTCTATTACCTATCACCGGATTGGCAACGTAAACTGCGGTTCTCCGATTAAAAATTTACCCTTTAAAATCCACCCTTTCAGCATTTCGGCAATTTCACGTGCTCTTACGATGCTGGACAGAGGAGCCGTGGGTATTTCTTCTCCTCTAAATGTAATGTGGCCGCTCTTAAGTTCCGCGTAGCTGACCTGGCCATAGCTTTTTGAGATGCCGCTTGCATAATCATGTCCGTAGTCGGCAATCTGAGTAAAAAGTTCCTCGTCCGATACCGCAGTGTATTGTACAATCTCTTCATTAAGTATGGGAATGGGAATGCCCAGTCCTATAGCAAGTGAACATCCGTAACCTTGGAGACTCACACCCATAAGCCACTTTGGTTTCATCTTTTTGAGATCTCCCATAACCCATAGCGTACCGGCAGGTGTCTTGGGGGTCCCCTTTTTTGTTCTTTCAACCCGTGGGTTGTGTTGCGTGCCGGACCAGGTGACATATCCTTCTGCGCCACCAAGGAAAATTCTAGTACCCAGTCCGATGGTCTTATAATAGGGATCATTAAAAAGCGGGCTGAGTTGTCCGGCCGAGCAGTAATTTGCATTGGCGGCTCTGGGTTTTAAAGCGCCCATGTAAGTGTATACCGTTTTATTCGTAAGATTCACGGCACAGTTATAGTTTTGATATCCGTTTCGAGGATTACAGAGAACGGCATTGGGAAGTTCTCGCAATGAAATTTCCTTTTCAACCATCCTTCCCGGATAGCAGTCTGTTCCGTAGGCATCGGCCTTTAAATAGACCTTCTTTCCTGCCACCAGATCTTGAATAACATGTCCTCCGCCATAGTTAAATTCACCTGGATAGACCTTGTTCAACGGATCATCCTCACAAGGCTCCGTAGCGCCAATATAGCAATCTACCGCAGCAATCCCTGCATATGCCTGTACATTGTTTAACCAAACCTTTGATGCTTTTATCCTCGGAACAGAGTGTCCGAAGTTTAAAAATGCACCCGATGAACACATTGGCGCAAATGTACCGGTCGTAACAACGTCTATACGTCTCGCCGCCTCAACCGGTCCTTCTTCTTTGACAATATCTATGATCTCCTCGGCGGTTACAACCACAACTTTTCCGGTCCTGATCCTCTCATTAATTTCCTGGTATGACTTATTAATTTTATGTTTTTTCATTGACTGCTCTTTGCTGCTATCTATTAATAAATAAGCCTGAAAAATCCCAAATGCCCATAAACCATCATTAAAAACTATCTGCCACAAAGGCACGAAGACACAAAAGATATATTTTATTTTTTTTCTGAATGTCTTCGTGCCTTTGTGGCGAAAATGAATTATTTTACCATATAATAAAACATAATTCTACTGATGATCGCCTAAAAACCGGCCGACTAAAATAAAGATTTTACAGTCTCTATTTTTGTTGAAATGTTGTTCTTTATCCATGCCGCATCCCACCATTCAACAGGATTCACAAAGGTATTATGAACCATGATTCCAAAATGAAGGTGATCTCCGCCTGCAAGTCCCGTACTTCCGGTACGGCCGATAGTGTCACCTTTAGATACCACCTGTCCCTGTTTGACGCTAAAAGCGCTTAAATGTGAATACGTACTGAACACTCCAAAGCCATGATCTATGACCACTGTTTTCCCGTAAATACCGAGATGTCCGGTGAAGACAACCTTCCCGCTGTTTGAGGAAGGAACCGGTGAGTGTGCAACCGAGGCCAGATCAATGCCCAGGTGAACCTGTTGATCGATGACGTGATCTTTATATTTATAGTTACGATGATCGGCGAAATTGGCTTTTCTTGCTGAATGGGGAAGCCTCAAGAATGCACCCTTCCAATATAGTTTCTTATCTGTTTCACTAACAATCTCTAACAGTTGTTTTCCATTGGAATTCCGAAGCTCACGATTAACCTTAAGGAACTTGTCGACCATGGGTGTTTCGGAGCCAGGAGCAACATCAATATTGAATTCCGGCATCTTCCAATTCAGAAATTTATCTGAAATTTTAATGACAACCTTTCTGAAACTTCTTTTTTTAATATAATAGGGGAGCCCTGCCTTGGCGTTATTGCCTGCAAAATCGGTTGCCCTGACAAAGATATTGGTGCCCGGCCCCTGCTTGTAATTCAGAGTGAAAAAAGCCATAAACACATTCTTATTCTTAAAATATCCCGAATATCCAGGGAAAAAATTCTCTCCCACGGTTACACCGCTATTCAGACATGGCTCAGACAGTCTGTAAATAACAAGGCCGGTCCCCCCCTGACTGACATTATGGATTTTGGTGAGAACATCCAGATC
>JASFGF010000400.1:0-3253 GCA_050123915.1 Desulfobacterales bacterium
AAGCATCTGGTAGGCTACCCCAGATGTCCTTGCGGCCGTCGCCGGTAAAATCCACGGCGTATTTGATGAATGTGGAGGGGATGAACTGCATATGTCCCATTGCTCCGGCCCAGGAGCCCGTCATCGCATCCGGCGTGATGTCACCCTCATCGATAATTTGCAGTGCGCTTAGAAGCTCAGCCCGGAAAAAATCAGCGCGCCTCCGGTCGAAAGCCAGTGTCACTAAAGCATCGATCACGCGGAAGTTACCTATGTAATCGCCAAAATTCGTTTCCAGCCCCCAGAATGCGATGAGATAGCGCGGAGGTATGCCATATTCAGCACAGATCTTGTTCAGCAAGTCGCGATGTTTTGCCAGCAGCGCACGACCGCGTATTATCCGGTCGTCTGTTACGCGTCGTCGGAGGTAAGCCCAGAAGGTCTGTGTGAACTCCGGCTGCCGTCGGTCAAGTTCGATCACATGCTTTACTGGCAGAATATCGCTCAGCGCCGCATCCAAAGTCGCATCGGAAATTCCTTTGTCGTGCGCCTCTGCACGCAGCGCCGCAAGCCACTCCTGGAAATCCTGGTCGGAAAGCGCCTCATTTGCCGTAGTTCTATCTGGCTCTTTAATAGCCTCTGCGCTATCCTGCCATGCGGCTATTAACAAAACCAAACCAATTACCACTACCGATAAAAATCCCTTCCACCTCGTTGCGCTTCGCAAATTCATTCAAGCCTCTTACTCGCCACGTATTCGGTTGTTGTTATAATGCAAACGGTTGATCAGTATAATAGGGTGAATGAAAAATAAAGCTGAAAATGTCGCTTCAAGACGGGCTGATGCGGGATTGAGGGGACATTCTTTTTTGACTTCTAAGCTATACATTCCGGCTGCGCATTTCAGATATCTTTTCATAGTCTCAGAATATCAGCCTTCTGCTAACATTGCGATAAGTAACACGTATCAAAGGTTTTTGATCTGGATTATACTTTTACCTCTGAATGACTATCTGAATATTCATCAGGGTGAAAAATAAATCGGATCAACATTATACAATATATAGTGTATAGGAAATGACCAGGTTTTCATAAAAATATTGAAGCTGAGTAATAGATATGTTTTTAGTATCACATCAGTTTGTAATCATTAGATATCTGGCTTTTTTGCAAGGTATCTGTAAACAACCACACCATCCTTTCCACGATTTCTGTTTCACCTAAAGTTTATATCGAAGTCATTCCTTTTCGGCTCCGATTGCCTATCTCATAGGGTTGGTGTTATGTAGTATATTTCATAGAATTTATATAGTTTGCTTCATATTTTGAGATCTATTGTGATAAGAATCGGAACTTGTAATCAGATACCTAAATGGATGTAACTTTCTAATTTCATTTCATTATGAATCTAAATGCAGTGCAAAATAGCCGAGTTGGAATGCTTTTTGCTTTATTGTTTGGTAACTGTAACATAATTTTTTCCTCTTTTAAGTATCACCCCCACAGTAGCCCCCAAGAGTAAACCGAAAAGCTCTTGGGGGTTTATTTTTTTTCACAAGATCCAATCATCTCCCCCTATTTAAAAAGCACCTTAACATATCACTTTGTAGTGATATTTATGTTTAGATTTTAAGTTCATTTGCCGATATTTTAAATAGGGATGGGAATTCTTATTTCTCATTTTATCCCCTTGATTAACCTCTGAGGGAGTGGGGGCTCTCAGGGGTTTTCTATTTCCTGAGCAACCCCAAGCTCATTATGCGATATATGTAATCGGAATTGATCAACCTTGGGTTGTCTTTATGGCAAGATATCGCAAAGATGAGATACTGTGTAACTGGTATTCATGATTTGGTTTTAACGACATTTTTAATTGAAACGTGACGGCAGGTCATACTCCAAATTCCGCACCTTTTCCAACTTTTTTTGAAGTAAAATAGGGGTCGAAGATTGGGCCCTTGAGTTTGGGGGTCATTTCTGGACCGGTATCGCTTATTATCAGGTTTACATATCGTCCGGGGTGCAAATCAGAGGTGTGGTATAAGCCGATTAATTAAAAAGCGGTTTTGCCTGATTTGGTTCGTTCCTGCCTTGTTTTTTCTTTTTCATTTTGTTCTTCTTTGAGCAGTTTCTCCAATGCGTCCTTGAAGTAAATGACAATTTGACATTTCGGCTTTCCATACCGATCCGGAACAAAAGATAGAATCAGCAAGTCATTACTCTTTTTCCAGTAAAGCGATTTTGAGGTTTTCCCGCCCCATTTTATACTCTCCGGAGCACCGTATTTTTCTTTAAGTGTCTCTATGGTGTTCAACGCATCTTTTTTAAAATGGATTTTTATCAAAACAGGTCTTCGAGTATATTCTGAATAGATCAGTTCGACGTATTCAAATGAAACGTTTTTATTTTGCATATAGCGATACACCAGCTTAACCGTATTATGCTCAACCCGTTCTCCGAGAGGGGAATTCAGTTTTTTGTTTAATTCATCAAGATCCGCAAAATATTCTTTCAAGAAACCCTCATAGTTTATTTCCAAATCGATGATATTTCTGGGTTCAATAGCATCATCGCCTAAAATCTTATTTAGACCTTCTCTTACCTTGTCGGTTATAATTGTATTTTTTCCGATATCGAAAAAAGTGAAGCTGTCGGAATGTTCTGACGCAGGCTGTGGGGGGGTGGTTTCTTGTTTATCTCCGCAGGACACGCTGAACAAGATTAAAATAATGATTATAACGAAAAAGGAAATTGTTTTGATAATTTTTTGCTTCACATTTCGTTTTTACACTAAAAACTTGTTTTAAGCAAGAACGATATTACTTGGTATTCCATAAAATTCAAGAAGTTAAATTCACCAAAATTAACATCTCAATAAATCATGGATTCGAGTCAATATAATTATTTCATACATCAGAACTTATTGAGAATTAAAACGAATCTCACTCAAAATGCTAATATTGCGCTTCATATGATTTACTGTGGATCTCCTTTCATTTCAAAGTTCATAACAGGAAAGAAAATGTAGTACGAATAGGAAAATGATTCAAAAGATTTCAAATTTCATTGAATAGATTGTAAGGCTTATTTAGAGATATTAGATATCCTTCTGTTGATTAGATACTATTATGAGGTTTTGCTTTTTTAAAGATTCTACGATATATGAAATGTTTCTGGAATGTCATTCACTTGTAAATATGGCAAGAAATCTGCAATCAACCCACCCCAATTTTTATCCTACAATGTAACATATCTGTTTGAAATATTAAATAAA
>JASFGF010000401.1:0-3252 GCA_050123915.1 Desulfobacterales bacterium
GAATGTATACCCACTGAACATAAAGTGGAAATGAAGTTTAGATGGGAATAGCAAAGCCTTTTTATTTCAAATTGAAACATTTGGGCACAAAATCGATATTATACAACAAAATAAAGGGGTTTAAGTGGACAGACAATAAATGAATGTTTCAATATGAAAAATCAGGTTAAATGGGGAGGGTGTGGATCAGTTTTTATTCAGCAGACCGTATTTTTTCATTTTTCGCCATAATGTAGTACGGGGCAGGTTAAGTATCTTGCAGCTCAGGTTTTTGTTATAATTCGTTTTATAAAGGACTTTGGCGATGTGGAGTTTTTCCATTTCTTCAAGGGCCAGCAACCCTTCGCCTTCGAGGGTATTAAACTCGAGCTTTTGAAGATCCGGGGGCAGATCACTGATGCGAATGACGTCACTCTCGGCAAGGGCCACGGAACGCTGAATAATATTTTCCAGTTCTCGTACATTGCCGGGAAAGTTGTAATGCATGAGAATTTCGAGGGCATGGGGTGAAATTCCTCTGATTTTTTTTTCAAAGGGACGGCTGTATTTTTCGATAAAGCAAGAAATCAGCATTGAGATATCATCTTTTCTTTCACACAATCGGGGAAGTCTCAAGGTAACCACATTCAAACGATAAAATAAATCTTCTCGAAAAGATCCTTCAGCAGTGGCCTTTTTGATATCTTTGTTGCTGGCGGCGATGAGACGAATGTCCAAATTGACGGGTTTATTACCCCCCACTCGCAATATTTGTTTTTCTTGGATGACGTGCAGCAGTCTTACCTGCATGGATGGAGGCATCTCTCCGATTTCATCAAGAAAGAGTGTCCCTCCGTCTGCAGATTCAATGAGACCGATCTTGGTCACCGAGGCGCCTGTAAAGGCACCTTTTTCATGGCCGAACAACTCGTTACAGATTAATTCTTCTGTGAATCCACCGCAATTGAAAGAAATAAACGGTCGATTCTTTCTCGGGCTCAATCGGTGAATTGATCTGGCAACGAGTTCCTTTCCGGTGCCGCTTTCTCCCTGTAGCAGAACGTTACAATTCACGATGGCAACTTTCTTGATCATGGCAAAAATTTCCTGCATTGCAGGGCTGTTTCCGATAAACCCCTTTAGAATCTCCTGTCCATTTGCGGTTTCCCGAAGTCGCCGATTCTCTTCACGAAGACCTATCTTTTCCTTTGCGCTTCTGGCAAGTAATCGGATTTCGTCCAGCTTGAACGGTTTGGTCACATAATGATAGGCACCTTTTTTGATCGCACTGATGGCCGAATCGATGGAACCGTAGCCCGTAATGATAATAACTTCCACATTGTCGTAACGTTTTTGGATGCGGCTAAGAACCTCCATGCCGTTTATATCCGGAAGTTTTAAATCGAGGAATATGATATTAAACGGTTCCTGAACCATGCGTCTCCAAAATGGATCAGCCTTCTGAAAGGACTCCACCTCATATCCATCTTTTTCAAGTGCCTTTTTGAGTCGGCGACATACCGTTATTTCATCGTCAATGACGGCAATTCTAAGCTGCATGATCCGATACTTTTTCCTCATTTGCGGCAATCGGTAAATATATTGAAAACGTGGTTCCTATGTTTATCTCGCTTTTTACTTCGACGTAGCCGGCGTGTGTTCGAATGATACCGTATACCAAAGAAAGCCCTAACCCTGTTCCTCGGCCCACGGGTTTGGTGGTATAAAACGGATCGAAGATATGTTTCATATCCTCCGGTTTTATTCCGATTCCGGTATCTGAAAAATCGATTCTTATATAGCCTTCCGGTCCCGGTCCGGTACGAATGGTAACGACATTCTCTCTGCTCAAATCTTTCATGGCCTGGATAGAATTTAAAAGAATATTAATAAAAACCTGTTGAAGATCTTGGCTTCTTCCTTTGATGGCGGGCAGGTTTTCGCTGTTAATTCTTCTTAATTGGATGCCTGTTACCATAATCTGGTTCTTTATGAGTTTAATCGTACGATCCAAAACATCATCAATACAAAGTTCTGATAGTGGCGGACGTTCGGTCCTTGAGAATTCCAGCAAATTTTTAACCACCTGACTGGCCCTGTCTGCCTGGGCAAGAATCTCCATCATCATCTCCGAAGCTTCCTCTTCGGTCATCCCCGTGAAATCTTCCATTAAGCTTTCAGCGGTCAGTGAAATATTGTTTAAGGGATTGTTCAGTTCATGAGCGATCCCTGACGTAAAGGTACCGATGGACGCCATCTTTCTCGATTGTAACAATTGTTCCTGTTTATTTTCGAGTTGTTTGGCCATCTCATTGAATGTCTCAATCAGATGGGTAACCTCATCTTCTCTTTCCGATTCATAAATAATGGGCCTGAATGTCCCTTTTGCGGCTTCTTCGGTTGCCTTTTGCATTAAAGCCACAGGTTTGAGGATTCCTTTAATAATTAATTGGAGAATCAAGCCCACAAATACGATAAAGCTGATCAAGAAAATCACAGGAATGATACCGATACGATGGATGGCATTTTGAATTCGTTGTCGCTTGGTGGTAATGAGTTCATTGGCAAAATCGACCATTTTTTTGCCTTTGTTTCGGATCATCTCAACATTGAGTTCCATCTTTTCGGTTTTAACACGTTTCATATTTTCATCAAGTATGGTTTTGTAACCCTTTAGGTCTTCCTGAAATTCCGAAAACTTATCGGCTCCGACAACTCGTACGACATCCTTGGCAAGTTCGCGGGAAAAATCTTCGATTTTAAAGAAGTAAAATACGGTTTCATTAAGACTATCGATGTCTTTAAAATAAATAAAATTTTTCTCATAGCGTCTCATCTCAAGGATATTGTCGCGAAAGTCATCGAATTTTTTGATAAACTCCATTTTTTCCTGAAGGGAAAATATATAATGATAGTATATCACATGCAGCGCACCGATGAATGTCAGACAGACAATCAACAAGACCAAAACTTTGCTTTTTATTGTTTTCATAACAAAATTCCTACAGTGTTGAAAACCAAACAGAACATCTTCAAAATACAATGCTGGGTCAAATTAATGAGTGGAACATATCACCCAAAAGTTTTTCGGGCAAGGCAATAATTAATGGATGGGGCGCTTCGAACTATCGACGATATGATCCCGAATCTTGCATTTTGCAAGGCATATTCCGTGCAGAAATGCACGATGGGAATTGTCCGGCACACCCACAATTTTCCCATTTTTTAATAACCTGTCGGTTATAATAATAATTTTTTAATTGGCATCGAATA
>JASFGF010000402.1:0-3247 GCA_050123915.1 Desulfobacterales bacterium
GCAAACAAGAATAATGGGGACCTGTTGATATTCGGGCATGGAAGAATGGAATTTGGTTTCCCGTTAAATCGGGATGGCTGCTTGGCCATAAAATGAACGCTTCGCACACGTGAAATATTTGCGTTGGGGTTTGACATTATAAAATATATTATTCTAATCTAAACGGAGCGTTTCAAATAGTAACACGGCTATAAAAAAGCAATACTTGCTGTAATTTTGATTTTTTTATATTTGTCATAAGTTTGTTTACGTTCAATAGAGGTTATAAAACCAGTCATCATCAAGGAGGATAGGGTAAATGAAAGTCGTCGCCTTTAATGGAAGTGCAAGAAAAAATGGTAATACCGCCATTCTTGTTAATCGTGTTTTCCATGAGCTTCAAAAAGAAGGGATAGAAACCGAACTGGTGCAGCTTTCCGGAAAGAAGATACGAGGGTGCATCGCCTGTTACAAATGCTTTGAAAACAAAGATCAGCGATGCTCGGTAACCAGCGATGTATTAAACTCATGTGTTGAAAAAATGATCGAAGCCGACGGCATAATTCTGGCTTCTCCCACATATTTCGCCAACATTTCGACTGAGCTTAAAGCTTTAATTGACAGATCCGGAATGACGAGCATCGCCAATGGTGGAATGTTTAGACGCAAAGTTGGTGCAGCCGTCGTAGCGGTTCGCCGCGGTGGAAGCATTCATGCATTTAATGCCATAAACCATTTTTTCTTTATTGGTCAGATGATTGTCCCCGGATCGACCTATTGGAACATGGGGTTTGGTCTGGACAAGGGCGATGTGGAAAAAGACGAGGAGGGGCTTCGTACCATGGAGGTTCTTGGTGAAAATATGGCCTGGTTGTTGAAAAAAATTCACGGCTAATCAAAATCAAATGTTACTATGAATTTCCCTATTCGTTTTTTGATTCGGACGAACTGTCTTGCTCTGAGCTTTCTTTGGTAGAATTGTCTTCTCCTTCACGATCGGGACCGCTGGTTTCTGATTCCTGTCCGGAAACGACCGGGTTATCGGAAGGTTCTTCATCGGTTTTGGAACGATCCACTTTTTCAATAGTCTGTGAAGTGGGAAGCCGGTGTTCCAAAGGAAGGCCAGGCGGAGGTTGAAAATCCGGAGTCCTTTCTAACGATTTTTCGGTTGATGGGGCCAAAGATTCATCTTCAGAAGCGGTTTTATCATAGATAATGATCTTAATTTTCTTGCTGGAAACGTAAATAATCGCACTGTTTAGATTTCTAAGAATTCGTTTCAGTCCTCTATGCAAAGATACGTCTTCTAAAGAGGCAGTAACCCGGTAATTTTGCCATTTATCATCTATGCTAATATCGTAACCGGTAGCCATAGAGACTTTATACAATACGTCCCCTAGTGGTTCATTTTTGACTGTTAGAGAAATGAGTTCTTCGCCGACATTAACGTTACCTGCCGATGATGAAATCGGTAAAAATAAGGAAGGTGTGGCAAAAGACAAAAGAATAATTAAAGCGATGTGACGGCGTGTGAAAACACTGAAATAGTGCTTCATGTTTAACATCCTCCCAAAATGACTGCAACCATGAGGAATACATTAAAAAATACATCTATTCCCGGTGTTTGTCCAACTCGACGTTGCCTGAAATTCAACATTTTCTAAATTTCTGGAAGAATATTAATATATAGCAGATTTTAAAAGGAACTCAATACATTTTAAGAGATGGATTTTATTTTGCCGATGAGCAAATATATCTGTTCCCTCATCTGGCGTTATTCCGGACTGCTGGATAAGGCCAAGGGTGAAAATCTCTTTAAACCAACTTACCAAGGCAACGACAATCGGCTGGTTGAGGTCAAAGGCAGGTAGGATCCGACGAATTTATCCCGTTTAAATCAAAACATCAAGCATAGAGGCGATCCATATTTCATTGAATTTATTATTCAGCCTCAGATTTGGAAATAACCAAAAAAAGGGTTTGACGATAGCATCGCAACCAATTGATTCTATATGATATTTTATACCTTAGAACAAAAATGATGTTTTGTTTTGGTTTTTATTCTACAAGGCACTCTTTTTATTCGCGTTAAGATGAATGCGGGTATATTATCCTTTTTAGTAAGTCCAGACTTATGTATCATAAAAGAAAATCTGATTTCGCTTGGACAATTTTTAATCATTTTTTTACACCTAAAACCGGTTTGAATTTATTTTTTGTCTATTTACCAACATTATTTTTAATCAGCATTGCCAGGCAACATAATAAAACTACAATGTAGTATGTCAATAGCGTTTTAAAATAAAAATTTTTCACAGGTATTAGCAAACATCCGTTACCTTGAATCCTTTTTCCTCTAAATCCGTTACAATTCCTTCAGCCTCAGAGGATAGAACTCTCAAGACGATGATCCAATCTCCCTTCTTTTTCCTGGGAATGGTGATGATACTCAACAGAGGGGTTGCGTGATCGTCCAGTATACCAATGATTTCTTTCAGTTCACCCAGTTTGTTACCCAGACCCTTTACTGTAATACGGGCTCCCTCATTTTCCAATCCCAGAACCTCTGAGAGAACACCGGCAATATCATGTTCTGTGATCATTCCTATCACTTTGCCATCCTCCACTACCGGGAAGGCAGCTATCGAGTGTTTTTTGCCCAGCCATATGGCCGCCTCGACCGGATAGTCCGGAGGAATTGTTATGGGATCTTTCACCATAATCTCATCCACCGTCATTTCCGACAAAAGATAATTGAGTTCAAATATACTAAGGCTCGTCGCTGATGATGGGGAAGCCTCCAAGAGCATATGTTTGGTCACAAGACCGATAAGTTTGCCTTTGTGCATAACCGGCAACCGCTTGATGTTCTTCTTCTTCATAATATTTTGGGCTTCCATAATGGACGTCTTTGTCTCTATGCTGATCACATCTGTCTTCATAAAATCTTTTACTTTCATAACGTCCCTCATTTGTTGTTCAAAGAATGATTCAATTGTTTTGATACACTCAGCCAGGGTATTTTTTTATAATTGCCTTACATGCCTTACCATCTCGATAATTTTTATCAGCTTATGCGTTGATATGGCAATGAACCAAATATAATGCCACAATGTGACATTTCAATCTTTTTCGTGAAGACAAAATGTATTATATCGATATTGCATAGGTGTGATGAGAAGCGTAACTATAAATATTTGTTTTGAGATTGAAAATATAGATATGAGCGGTTTTATTTGGAAAGGAGGGAAACTCTTGGTCAAAAAAA